>JBJKRV010000626.1:0-4362 GCA_046704465.1 Opitutaceae bacterium
ATCTCGAAGCGATCGCCAAGGGCCGCACCTCGCAGGCGATCAAACGGCTGCTGCAGTTGCAGGTCAAGACCGCGCGCGTCGTGCGCGACGGCGCCGAGATGGAAATCCCGATCGAAATGCTCGTGGCCGGCGACCTGGTACATGTACGTCCGGGCGAGCGGGTGCCGGTCGACGGCGTGGTGACCGAGGGCGCCAGCTACGTCGACGAATCGATGCTGACCGGCGAGCCGGTGCCGGTCGAAAAGGCCGCGGGCGCCAAGGTCTCCGGCGGGACGCTCAACACCACCGGCAGCTTCGTCTTGCGCGCCGAGCGGGTCGGGCGCGACACGTTGCTGGCCCAGATCATCCGCCTCGTCGAGGAGGCCCAGGAGAGCGAAGCGCCGATCCAGCGACTGGCCGACCGCGTGGCCGCGTGGTTTGTGCCGGCAGTCGCGAGCATTGCGGCGCTGGCCTTTGTCCTGTGGTGGTGGCTGGGGCCCGAACCGCGCCTGATTCTCGCCCTCGTGAGCGCCGTGTCGGTCCTCATCATCGCCTGCCCGTGCGCGCTCGGGCTGGCCACGCCGGTTTCGCTCGTCACCGGCATCGGACGCGGCGCCCAGGCCGGGGTGTTGGTCAAAAATGCGGAGGCGCTCGAACGGCTGGCGCATGCCACCACGCTGCTCGTGGACAAGACCGGCACGCTCACCGAGGGCCGTCCGCGGGTGGTGGCAGTGCTCCCGGCAGACGGAGGAGCCGGCCCCGGCCGGCGGGCGGAAGATCAGTTGCTCCAATGGGCGGCGGCCGCCGAGAGTGCCAGCGAACATCCGCTGGCCCGGGCGATCGTTGACGCGGCGCAGGCGCGCGGACTGTCGCTGCCGACCGCGGAAGATTTCCTTGCCGAGCCCGGATTTGGGGTGAGCGCGCGTGTCTCCGGGCACGCCGTCAAAGTGGGGCGGGCCGTCGCGGCCGCGGCCGGTGAAGCCGAAGCCACGGTCCGGCGCCAACATCCGATTGCGACCTTGGTGGGCGTGGAGGTCGACGGTCGCTATTCCGGCGTCATCGGGCTGGCGGATCCGATGAAGGCAACCACGCCCGAGGCCATCGCCGAATTGCACCGGCTCGGCCTGCGCGTTGTCATGGTCACCGGCGACCGCGAGGCCACGGCGCGCGCGGTGGCGCAACAACTCGGCCTGGACGATGTTCATGCCGGGGTCACTCCAGCCCGAAAACAGGAACTCGTGCGCGAGCACCAGCATCGCAGCGAGCGCGTGGTCTTTGCCGGCGACGGCATCAACGACGCGCCGGCACTCGCCGCCGCCGAGATCGGCATCGCGATGGGCACCGGCACCGACGTGGCGATGCACAGCGCCGGTCTGGTACTGGTGAAGGGCGACTTGCGCGGCATCGTGAAGGCCCTCCACCTCAGCCGGAGCGTCCTGCATAACATCAAGCAGAACCTGTTCTTGGCATTCATCTACAACGGCTTGGGTATCCCGATCGCCGCGGGGGCGCTCTATCCGGTCTTCCACTGGCTGCTCAACCCAATGCTGGCCGGCGTGGCCATGAGCCTCAGCTCTATCTGCGTCGTCAGCAACGCTTTGCGGTTGCGACGGATCGTCCTCTAAAAGGAACGGGCCGTCAGGGGCCGGCGCAGGCCGGATGCCGACCGGTGCCGGCACAAAGGGCGAAAGGGGAACTTGATCCGGGGGGATTCCGTTCCGATAGGGAGTTAAATGTCGAAGCCCGCCAAACGCATGTTGCTCGTCGATTATGACGACGAGGTCGCCTCCGCGCTGTTGTTCGCCTGCTATCGCAGCAATCCCGACTGCGACGTATCGGTCGCGCGCACGGCAGACGACGCGCTGCAGCGTCTGAATCAGGCGGCATTCGACGCCATCATTGCGAACGCGGATGGCTCCGGCACCGATGGAGTGGAGTTGCTCCGCACCGTCAAGGTCCGCCACCCCAAGGTGGCGCGCATCATCATCGCGGAGCGCCCCGACGAGGACCTGATGCTCAAGTCCCTCGGGATCGTCCATCAATACCTCGCCAAGCCCTGCTCCTTGCGCGAACTGATGGCGACGGTGACGCGCCTCGGGGTGCTCGATCACTTCTTCAACAAGGAGCCGTTGCGCCGCGTCGCCACGGAAATCCAAAACCTGCCCAGCCCGCCCACCATCAGCCTGCGTTTGACCAAGGAATTGGCCCGCTCCGACGCCACGACCGACAGCGTCGGGGCCATCATCGAACAGGACGCCAACCTCACCGCCAAGATCCTCCAGCTCGCGAACTCGGCGTTCTTCAACCTCGAGCGGCCGGTGGTCAAGGTGTCCGAGGCGGTGCAGGTGCTCGGATTCAACCTGGCCAAAAGCCTGGCCCTTTCGCTGGGAGTGTCAGCCTCCCTCGCTTCGACGCCCCGGGCCGAACTGAATCCGGATGACCTCTATCGCCACAGCCTCTGCACCGGACTGATCGCCCAGAAGATCGCGGATGATCAGGGAGCCGACCAGGCAACCACCGATGCCGCCTTCACCGCCGGGATTCTGCACGACACCGGCAAGCTCGTCTTCGCCTCCGCCCTGCCCGAATTGTATGCCCAGGCCGCCCGGTTGGCCGCCGACGAATCGCTCGCCCAGTGGCAGGCCGAGGTCAGGGTCTTTGGTGCTGGTCACGGGGAAATCGGCGCCTTCCTGCTCGGATTGTGGGGCCTGCCCTATCCCATTGTGGAGGCGGTGGCCTGGCACCACGAACCTCGCCGCCACGAACCGCAGGCATTCGACGTCCTCACCGCCGTCCATGTCGCCGATTATCTCGCGAACCAGCGCGTGCCTTCGAGCCACCGACACCTGACGGTGAAGGTCGATGAGGCATATATCCAATCGCTCGGCCTGACTCGCCAGATGGATGAGTGGGCCGACGTCGGGGCGAGTCTGGCCTAGTCGGTCTCCGTCGCCCGGCTGACGCGGCGGCTCAGGCGTCAGAGCCGGGAGAGTTCCGGCAGGGTCAGGATTCCATCCAGGCTTCCGGCAATGTGTTGCGCCCGCGCCTCTGCGATGCGCACTCGCCCTGACAGCGTGAAACCGACACGGATTTCCCGGGTCCATGGTTCAGAGCCGTCATGCGCCGCCTGTGCCAGTACTTGGTTGTCGCCATGTCGGTCGTGCTTGCCGGATGCAGCACGATCAACAGCCGCATTCGCGATAAGGCGGCGGTTTTCGATCGACTCTCCCCGGCCGAGCAGGCCGAGATCCGCCAGGGCATCATCGCGGTGGGTTTCACGCCGGATATGGTCTACATGGCCCTGGGCCGCCCCGATGAGGTCCGTGAGCGGACCGGCCCGCACGGTCTCCAGAAGATCTGGCGCTACGACTCCTATTACGATCGGTACGAAGGCACGGTGCACGTCGGCTACCGCCGCTTCATCTACTGGGATCCGCACGTCCGCGGCTACCGGATCTACTACGAGCCGGTCTACCGCAACGTCTACCGTCCCGAAAGGGAAACGTACTACCGGATCACCTTCACGAACGGCAAAGTGTCCGTGATCGAGGAGACGAAATCGTAGGCAACCACGATTAAGGGATCCGCGCGGGAAGCGCCGCCGATCAATGGCGATGCTGCTGGAGCGCCTTCAGCACCTCGGCCGGCTGCCCCTTGAGCGAAGCGTCAAGCGTGCGCCAGATGACCACACCGTGGCTGTCGATCAGAAATGATTCTCTCTTGGCCCGCGGGCCCGTGCCCCATTCCTCGCTCAACGGAACCCCGAATGCCTTGACCACCGTGCGGTGCACGTCGGAAATGAGCACAAAGGGGAATTTGTTCTTCGCCTTGAATGCTGCTTGAGTGGCCTGGTCGTCCACGCTCACCCCGATCACCGTGACCCCCTTGGCCGTGAGCTCCGGGTACGCGACCGCCAAGCTCTTGCCCTCGACGGTGCTGTCGTAGGAGTTGGCCATGGGAAAGAAGAACACCAGCGTGTAACCCTTGGGATACACCGTGCCGAAATCCAGCTTCGTGCCGGACGCGGTCGTGCCGGTGACGGCGGGAGCCTTCGCCCCGACTTCGAGCGGGGCGGCCCGGCTGGTAAGGCCGAGGGCAAGCAAACCAAGGGGGAGAGTGATCCAATATTTGGCGCGCATGGGGGTATGGGTGACGATGTTGATTCGGGGGCTTGGCTCGATTGCAGCCGAGCGGTAGCAACCATATCCATATTCCGTTTTATGGCCAGTCGCCTTCGGCCGGTCAGCAGTTGCTTTCGGCCTGCCGCGGCCATTTCGCGATCCGGCTTCGATTTCCGATCGGCCGTCTGGCGACCGCGGGAAGGAACCCGGACCGTCGGGACCGGCATCAGCGCGCCGGGCGATAGCTCACCCGCGAATGCCC
>JBJKRV010000627.1:0-6702 GCA_046704465.1 Opitutaceae bacterium
GCGGCGGACGAGTTGAATACGCGCACGACCCGTAGATTCAGGCGTGCCTCGCGGGGTGGAAGCCGGTCCCAATCGGCCAGACGATTTCGGCGAAGGTTAATGTAGGCCATTCCTCCAGCGGCCACGCCGATCACCATCAGCGGAGCCCAAAGGCGTGCGACCGCACCGCGGCGCATCCAGGCGCCAATGGCGGCACCGGCTGTCGCCCCGAGCGCAAGGAAGAGCGGCAGGCGAACGCCCGTATCAACCGCACGGCCCGCTGCCAGGCCGGCGATCAGGGGCAGCAGCAGCCAGAGCAGGGGCGCACGCTGACGATGGCCGCCCGGATGCATGGCTCATGGGTGGTGATTGATGAAACGCCGGCCTCCCACGACCAGGCTTCGCTCCATGGCCCGCTGCAGGTACATCCGGGCTCCCTCTACGGCCAGCTCCAGGTCACAGCCCTTGGCCAGATGAGCCGTGATGGCGGCCGACAGCGAACAGCCGCTTCCGTGCGTGTCAATGCCCGTCTGCCGCGGCGAGGAAAACGAGCGACTGGTGCCATCCGGCTTGACCAGGACGTCGGTCAATTCGTCGCCGGCCAGGTGACCGCCCTTGATGAGGAAGGCGGTGCCGAAGTCACGCACCAGCCGCCGGCCGGCGTCGGCCATCGCCTCGGCGGTGTTCGGCCTGTCACCCAGCAGCACGCCGACCTCGTCCAGATTCGGCGTGACCAGCGACGCGAGGGGCAGCAGGCGGTCGCGCACGGTGGCCATCGCCTCGGACTGAAGCAGGGCTGCTCCGCTGGTGGCGACCATCACGGGGTCGACGACCGCGGGGACATTCCGGCGTTCCCGCAGGAAGTCCGCCACGGTCGCAATGATTTCCCGGGAATAGAGCATGCCGGTCTTGAGCGCGCGCAATCGGAAGTACGAATCCACCTGGCGGATTTGTTGCCGCACAAACGCGGCCGGCAGCGCTTCGATCGCCGCCACGCCGGCGGGATTCTGGGCGGTGAGGCAGGTGATCGCGGTCGTGCCGAAGACCTGGTGGGCGGAGAAGGTCAGGAGGTCGGCCTGGATCCCGGCGCTGGCGCCGCTGTCGGAGCCGGCGATCGTGAGGGCAACCGGGTTCTCGTGCGAAGTCACGGCGATTTACCTAGAAGTTAATTTCCAATAATCGAACACATTCTTCTGAAGCCTTTTCAACCGGCCGATTTCCTGCCAAGCAGGTTTGGCATGAGTCCGGGTGACCAGGAAGATCTGTTTCCCCTCGAGGTGCCGCCGGGCGCCGGCGGCCCCAGGGAAAGCGCCCCTGACGGGCGCCGTGCCGACACCCAGCCGCTGGCGGCCCGTATGCGCCCGCGCCGGCTGGCTGAGATGGTGGGTCAGGAGCACATCCTCCAGGCGGGCGCGCTGTTGCCGCGGCTCGTGGCCGGCAACCGCTTCGGCAGCCTGATCTTTTACGGTCCCCCGGGCAGTGGGAAAACCTCCCTGGCGGAGGCGATCGCCCGCGAGACGAAAAGCCGGTTTGTGCGCATCAATGCCGTGCTGTCGAACGTGGCCGAATTGCGTGACATTCTGGCCGTAGCCCGCCGAAGGCCGGAAGCCGCGACCATTCTCTTCATCGATGAGCTGCATCGCTTCAACAAATCGCAGCAGGACCTTCTGCTGCCGGACGTCGAGGAAGGCAACATCCGGCTGATTGGGGCCACGACCCACAACCCCGGGTTTTATGTCAACCCGACGCTGCTCAGCCGCAGCCATCTGTTCCGCCTGGATCCGTTGCGGCCCGACCAGGTCGTGTCCGTGCTCAAACGCGCGCTGTCCGATTCCGAGCGGGGGCTGGGCGCACACGGATGCTCGGCGGAGGAAGGGGTCCTGCTTGACCTGGCCAACCTCTGCGATGGCGACCTGCGGCGTGCCCTCAACGCCTTGGAGGTGATCGTCCGCAGTCTGCCGGAGCGCGGCACGATCACGCCCGCCGAGTTGGAGGTCTTTGCGCGGGAGCGGCGGATCCGTTACGACGCCGACGAGGACGAGCATTACGACACCATCTCGGCCTTCATCAAGAGCTGTCGCGGCGGAGATCCGGACGCGGCGTTGTACTGGCTGGCGAAGATGCTGGCCGGCGGCGAGGATCCGCGGTTCATCGCGCGGCGCCTCGTGATACTCGCCTCGGAGGATGTCGGCCTGGCCGACCCGCAGGCGCTCCCGTTGGCCGTGGCGGCGCATCATGCCGTGGATTTCATCGGATTGCCCGAGGCGGAACTGACGCTCGCTCACGCCACCCTTTATATTGCCACGGCACCCAAGAGCAATTCGGCCACGCTGGCCCTGGGCGCGGCGAAGGCGGCCGTCGCAAGTCAACCGGTCCAGAACGTACCCGCAACGCTGCGCGATTCCGGCGGACAAGCCTCCAAGCGACTGGGCCACGGCCAAGGCTATCAGTACAGCCACGATTTTCCGGAAGCCATTTCCGGACAGGCTTATCTGGAGAAGCCGCTCGCGCTTTACTCACCGAAAACGGCGGGGGCCGAAGCGGATATCGCCAAACGTCTGGCCCACTGGAAAGAACTCAGGGCCGGATTGCCGGCCCGGAAGTCGTTGAAATCGTAGGCTAGATGCCCGGGATCTGCCGGGTTGCGTCTCGGACGCGAAATTCGCGTAAAGGCGGAAGCGGCCCGGCCAATGCGGCTTGCGAACGGGTGGAGCGCGGGTAGTGTGCCCCGTGAGGTGCGTATGAAAACGATTACCTGCCGCGTGAGGGGGCTGCTGTTGGCGATGACGTTGGTGGGATCGGTCTCCGTGTGGGCGCAAAACACGCCATCGACCGCGACACCCAAGGGAAAAGCATCCGCGGAAAAGACAGAGAAGACGCCGAAGATCAAAGGCATCGTGTTGGAGCGTCCCAATGGCGAATTCCTCGGATTGACGCTCGAGGACCACCATTTTGTGCTCTCGTTCTATAATTCAAAGAAGAAGCCCACGGAGGTGGACGTGGCGAGGGCCACCGCCCGCTGGCCGGTCAACTATCTGCCGCATCCCGAATTCACGGTCCTCAATCCCAATGCGGACGGCACGGCGTTGACCTCGCCCAAATACGTGCGGCCACCCTACGCGTTCAAATTGTATCTCTTCCTGTTCGACCGCGGGAGCGACAAGTCCGTCGAACACTACATCATCGATTTTCACCAATAGGCGCCGCCCGGGCGCCCCATCGGGTCAGATCCGGCGCATCACGACCGACACCGTCAGGGAGCGGGTCTGGGTGCCCTTGAAGACGCCGCGGGTCGGTGTGCTGTCGTGATAGTCGCGTCCCACGCTCACCTTGACGTGGCGTTCCCCGGCCACGCAGTCGTTGGTCGGGTCAAGCGGAAGCCAGAAGCCGCCCGGCAGGAACGCTTCCACCCAGGCGTGACTCTCGCTGGCGCCGACCAGCGGCCGCGGGGTCGCACCGTTCCCAGCGGCCCGCTTCCGCCCATCGGTTTCGATGTAGCCGGTGACGTACCGGGCGGGAATGCCGGCCGCACGCAGGATGGCGGCCATGATCTGCGCGAAGTCCTGGCAGACTCCGGCTCGGGTGCGTAAAACGGTGGTGATCGGCGTGTCGATGGTGGTGCTGCCGGGGCGATAGGTGAATTCCCGATGCAGCCAGGCATTCAGGGCCAGCAGACTCCGGCCAAGCGGCGCACCGGAGCGGAAGAAGCGGGCGGCAAACCGACGGGCCGGCGCCACGAGCGGAATGGCCGGTGAGGGGAGCAAGAACTCGAGCAGCGAAAGCCGGTCGGTGCGGTAGATCTGGCGGGCCTCGGAAACCGACACGTCGACCGCGGCGTCCGGGACTTCGAGCGTCGAGGTCTCAACCTCGGAGACGCCGGTCAGTTCCAGCGCTTCATGGCGTCGGATCAGGGAGAAGGTTTCGACGGCATTGCCAAAGTAATCCGTGTACGCGTGGATCCGGGCGGGGGGCACGGTTTCCAGGCGGTGCGCCAGCAACCGCTGTCGGGCGTCGGATGACGGGGTCAGGCGCGCTTCCATGAAGGACTCGGAGGCGGGGCTGGCGTAGCCATAGCGCGTGACATGCGTGATGCGGAAGCGCATGCCCGGATGCAGCACAGAATCCCCGCGGGCTCAACTCCAACCGGATCGGGATCGGGTCGCGGCGGCGACGGAAGCGTCCCGCGGTTGACAGACGTGCCACTTCGCGAGAGCGTGAGCGTCTTTGCGCCGTGACCGCCGCCAATGCCAGCCCGTCCTTTGACACTGTTGAGTCCGCGATTTCGGAGATCGCCGCGGGCCGGCCGGTCATTGTGACGGATGACGAGGACCGCGAGAACGAGGGAGACCTGATCGTGGCGGCGGGCCTGGCGACAGCCCGGACAGTGGGCATGATGATTCGCTACGGCAGCGGCATCGTCTGCGTCCCGACGGTTGAGCCGCAACTCCGGCGCCTCGGCCTGGCGCCGATGGTGGCGCAAAACCGTGAGTCCCGCCGCACCGACTTCACGGTGAGTGTCGACGCGGCGGAGGGAGTGACGACCGGCATCAGCGCCGAGGACCGCACCAAGGCGATCCGCATTCTCGCGGATCCCCAGGCGCGGGCGGATCAACTGGTGCAGCCGGGGCACGTCTTCCCCCTGCGGGCCCGCCCGGGGGGGGTGCTCGAACGTGCCGGGCATACCGAGGCGGCGGTGGATCTGGCGTTGCTGGCCGGTCTCCACCCGGCGGGGGTGCTGTGCGAACTGGTCAATGACGATGGCACCGTGCAACGCCTGCCGGAGTTGCGGGAGTTCCGGGACCGTTTCGGCCTGCGGATCATCTCGATCGCGCAACTCATCGAACACCGGGTCAAGCGCGACCATCTCGTGGCGCTCGTCTGCAGCCGGCCGGTCGCGACCGAGTACGGCGATTTCACGCTGCACGTCTTTCGCGGCACCCTCGACGGCCGCCAGCACCTTGCGCTCACGATGGGCCGGCTCAGCCCGGAACCCACGCTGGTGCGGGTGCAGAGCGAGAACCTGCTGAGCGACGTGTTTCGCGCCAAGGGCATGGGCAGCGGCCATGCGCTGACGGCGGCGCTGGAGGCCATCGCGCGGGCGGGCGGCGGCGTCGTGCTTTACATGGAGCCGGCCAATGCCGGCGAAGTATTGCTGCGCCGGCTCAACGCGGCTCCGGGTGAGCGAATCTCGCCGATGAGTCTGCGGGATTACGGAACCGGGGCCCAGATTCTTCGCGAGCTCGGTCTCGGACGGATCCGGCTGTTGTCGAACAGCCCGCGCAAAGTGGTGGGCCTCGACGGCTACGGACTCGAAATCGTGGAACAGGTGCCGCTATGAGCACCATCTGCGTCCAATTTTGGCGGGGATCGACCGCGGAAGGAACCGCCGGCAAAGCGGGGGACGGCCCATGAGCCGCGACACCCCGACGCTCGGACCGGTGAACGGCGCTGGCATGAAGGTCGCCATTGCGGCCGCCTGTTTCAACCGTCGGCTGGTCGATGTTCTTTTGGAGCAGGTGACGGACGAACTGAAGCGTTCGGGTGTGCGTGCCGGGCGGATCACGATTGTTCGGGTGCCCGGTTCCCACGAGTTGCCGAGCGCGGCGCAGTGGCTCTGCCGTCGCCGGCCCGACGCCTGCATCGCCCTTGGCGTCATCATTCGCGGTCAAACACTCCATTACGACCTGGTGGCCCGCGCCGCCTCCGATGGGCTTCTGCGGGTGGCGCTGGCGGCCCGAACATCCGTGATCAACGGCGTGATTGTGGCCGAGAATCGCCGACAGGCCGAGGCGCGCTGCTCCGGGCGGCTGGGGCGCGGTGGAGAATTCGCCCGGGCGGCGCTGATGATGGCCGCCTTGAAAAGAAAGATGGATCGATGAGCAACAGCCGGTTTGCCCTGCGCCGCGAAGGCCGTGTCGCGGCTTTGCAGTATCTGTACGCCTGGAGCATCAACACGCCGGCGGTCCTGGCGAAGGACCTGCAGCGATTCTTCGACAGCCTGGAACGGCCGCGCGACCAACTGGCGTTCGGCGAGGAGTTGATCCACGGTGTCATCGACCACGTCGACGAGATCGATGCGCGGATCCGCGCGCTGGCGCAGAATTGGGAGTTTGATCGCATCGCCAAGATCGATCTCGCCATCCTGCGGCTGGCGATCTTCGAGATGCTTTACCGCAAGGATATTCCACCGGTGGTCTCGATCAACGAGGCGGTCGACCTCTCCAAGCAATTCTCCAACGCGGACGCCAAACGGTTCATCAACGGCATTCTCGACCGACTGAAAGGGGACCTGGGGCGCGATGCCCGGCGGCCGGCGACCGACTAGGTGGTGAACGGGAGCGTGAAGGCGAAAGTCAGAGCGGGAAAAGCACCGGCGCGCTTTCCCTCGATCCCGCTTTCCCTTTGATTTTCATCCGCACTCCGAACCCATGCGTTCGCTCTTCACCAAGTTCAAGGCCGGCCTGACGAAGACGGCCCTAGGCCTGACCGCGCACACCCGGGCGCTGTTCGGAGGGCGTGCACTCGACGCCGCCTCCCTCGATCTGCTGGAGGAGGTCCTTTACACCGCTGATTTCGGAGTGGAGACGGCTGACGAAATCCTGGGGGAAATCCGCCGCGCTCACCAGAAGGAGAAGGGGCTTCGCGGCCAGGATGCCGCCGCGATCGGCGCGGCGGTGCTGCGGCGCGTCTTGGCCGGAAGCGAAGGGCGGCTGGATCCAGTCG
>JBJKRV010000628.1:0-7012 GCA_046704465.1 Opitutaceae bacterium
TGCAGACTCTGCGCCTCGATGTCGCCCAGTGCCCGTTGTTCGCGCAGAACGATGACCTCGACCCGCGACCGGTAGTACAGTTGCCCCAGATATCCGGCGGCCAGCGCCAGGCCGACCGCGGCAAGCCATGGAAGCCAGGCGATGGGTCCCGGGCCGGACGCGGGAACCCGTTTGTTCGGACCCGTGGACGTCGGGTCGAATTCTGGGTCGGTGGGAGTCCCGGGCATGGTCGTGAGATCAGAGCAGCGCGAGGCCGATGAGGCCCAGCACAAAGAGGATGGCGAGCACGGTCAGTACTTTTCGTTCCTGGCTGGTCACACGGAAGGGCATGATGGGGTCAGAGTCCAAAGGGCTTCAACCGGGCGAAGAGGTTCTCGAGCAGGGGCTCGGAGGCGATCTCGCTCCACGCACGGTTGCTGGAGACCCGGACAAAGAGCTGGTCCCCATTCTTGCGGAATCCGTAATGCAGGGCGATCAGCAACAGTTCGCGGGGCGAGCGGGGGTCGCGCTGGGTGACGGGAGTGCCGTCGTAAAGGTGCCAGAACCAGACGTTCTGCGGGTAGCCCTGGTTGACAAAAAGCCGGTGTTCCGCCGCGGGCAGCTTCTGGCTCCCGATGACGGGAGTGAACCTGGTGACCGGGGTTGCCACCGCGCGCCAGCCCACGCCGGGCCAGCAGGCATCCGGCGTGTGCACGGCGACGGTGCTTACCGAGGCTTGCCCGGGTGCCCAGTAGGCGAGGTAGACCGTGATTTGCGTCAGGCCGGCTCCTTGACCGCGATAGTAGGTGCGCTGCGCCAGGTCGTGGGTCTGCAACGTGTCGGCAAAGCGGTACAGGTTGCCCGCGTTTTCCATTCGCCAACCGGGAGGAGCGGCCGGCAGGAGGGCCTCGAGATTCGGCGGATTCCCGGCCGCCCGGACAGGGCGCGTATGAGCCAGGAAAAATCCGGAGATTCCGATGGCGATCACCAGGCACCCGGCGAGCGCGGACTGGGTGGCCACCGAAAACCGGCTCGCGTGCGGTGCGCCTTCGGGCGGCGCGGCGGCGGTCGGGTCTGCTCCCCGCGTTTCCAGCAGCAGGGCGAGGCCGGCCAGCACGATCGCCGTGACGCCCTGGATGGCATACCCGGTGGCGTCGTGCCAGAAGCCGTTGATGTTGACGCCCGCGTTGGCCAGCAGGGTGAGGGTCAGCGAACGCACGAAGTTCATTCCGATCGCCAGCGGCGCCGCCAGCGCCACCAGCAGCACCCGCGCCCACGGCCGGCGCACCATCAGGGCGGAAAAAAAGACGCCGGCGTACACGCAGGCGAGCAGGCTGCGGATGCCGCTGCACGCCTCCTCGATTCCGACCGTGGTCGTGGCGAGCTCGATCAGGTTGCCCTGCCGCCGCGCCGCGACTCCCAGCACGTGCAGGGCGGTGAGCACGTGGCCGGTCACCCACGACTGGAGTTCGAGCGTCAGCCGCGTGTAGGTTCCGGGAGGAAGCGGGGCGGCCAGCAACCACAGCGCGGCGGCGCAGAAGCTCACCCAATTGAGCGGCAGGACCCGCAGCGGCGCCTGCGAAAACGCCGCCACGCCGGCCAGAAGCGCGGCGCTCAGCGCCACCGCGAGCATGAACGACACCAGGCTGTGGGTCCAACCCAACGACACGGCGAACAACCCGGCGAGGGTGAGGCTGACGAGCGCGGCCGCCGCCAGGGCGACCACGCCCGCCAGGGCGGGCCACCCAGCCCGGGGATGTCGCTGCGGCGTGCTCCGCCGGGCCTCCCACAGCAGCAGCACGAACACCAGCGGCATGAACAGACCCTGGGACAGGTCGGGGTCGTGCCGCCATTGCGGCCACAGATACACGCTGTACGCCACCGTCAACACCCCGAACGCAGCCAGGTTGAGGCCCGCCAGGACCCGCAGGGTCGGCGGCCAGGGCCGGGAGACTCGAGCCGGCTGATCCGCGGCGTTCATGGGTGGACCGCCTTCGACGACGTCACCGGGGCTGGCGGCGGATACGCCTCGTAGAGCGCATAGATCAGGTCCACCGACAGGGCAGGGAGCGACGGCAGGATCGTTTCCACCCGGCGTCCGGAACTCCGATCGCGGAAGAAGGCCTCGACCGCGTCGAGTCGCGTCATGGTCGAGCCGGAGATGGCGTTCAGCATCGCAGCGGCCGCCTGCATGCGCTCGGTGTCGCCGGCGACGCCACAGGCGACAAAATAAGCGGTGCAGGCCGCATAGGTGGCCGTGCCCGGGGGAAGACGGGAGCGTTGGATGCACGGGCCGAGCGCCGCCAGCACCTTCGGATCGGGATGGCGGACCAGGTCGGCGCAGATCAGCTCGAGCTCGCGATCGTTGATCGTGCCGGTTTCGAGGCGTTGGCGCAGCACGTCGTCGCGACCCAGGGCGGCGAAGAGGACGAGCTGCAGGCGATAGGCATCCGCGTCCACGAGGCGTCCGGCGGCGCGGTAGTGTTCAAACATGGACAGCGCGTCCTGTGTCCGGCCCAGGGCCACGAGGCGGGTGACCTGATAATAGGGACCATAGGTGCCGGCGCTTTCCGGCAGCGGCGTGGTGAGGCCCGGGAGCAGGGCCAGGCCCCTGCCTTCACGGATCATCAACTCGGAGTTGATCAGGGCGATGTCGATCGGCTGGAGCGGGTGGGCCTGCTGCCCGACCAGCTCGCGCAGGGGCCCGTCGTCGTGGGCAAATCGCGTCGTCAGGAAGAGCGCGTGGAGCCAGGCCGGCCGTTGGGCGGGAACCTCCAGTGTCATCCGGGCGGCCAGCTGGGCGGCATCCGTGAACCGGCCCTGCACGAGGAGGAACCGGAGCCACGCCTCCGCGGTGGTGGCGCGTTGCGCCGGATGCTCGCGCATCAGCAGGATGAAGAGCCGTTCCGCCACGTCGGGTTGCCCGATGGAGATGAGCTGGGCGAGCTGGAGGCCGACGGCGTAATTGGCGGGGTTGGTGTGGTAGGCGATCTCGAGGGAGAGGATCGCCTCGCTGATCCGGTGGCCATCGAGGGCCCGCTGCGCCTTGGCCACGAAATAATCGCTGCGCGCGATGCGGAGCTCATGCCAGTCCGGCGGCCAGGCCGTGGCGAGGAGGGAAACCCGGTAGCCGACCAGACGGAGGCCGGCGAACGCCAGCACGGCGACGAGCAGATAGAGTCCGAGTGCGCCGCCGAGGTAGAAGGCGGCGGCCCGACCCCAGAAGGGACGCACGTTGGGAGTGTCCACGGAGCAGCGCAGACCGTCGGGCGTGGCGGCCAGCAGCGGGCAGACGCGGCGGAACCGTTCGGGCCGGCGCCAGGCATGCGCCGCGTCGCAGCCGGTCTCGCCCCCGCGGCCGGAGTCGCTCGGATTCTGACACGGACAGCGGACCCGCGCGGGCCGCAGGCGAAACCGGCTCTTGCGGGCATTCCAGTAGAGCAGACCCCACCACAGCCTGAAGAAATCGCCTAGCCAGCCGATCACGCCGGCAGGATAGGGGCCCGGCCAATCCTGCGCCAAGTCAAAGAATGCCTCCGAAAGTGGCGACCGGTCGTCGGGACCCATTCGTTGATCGCGCGCTTCTGTGGGACGCGGCCCGCCCGACCCTCGCGCGGACGGGCCGTCCGCGCTTCCCTCCGGGGATCATTGTCCCGGGAGGTGAGCCTCCGGCGGCGATGGGGGATCTCGTTTCGTGACTGGCCTTGGCGCGGCGTGCGGACCACAATGCCACCGATCCAACCGATATCCTCATGAAATCCACGCTTCATCAATTCGTGATCCTCTCTGTCGCCGCGCTCGGGCTTTCGCTGGCGGCCGGCGCCCGCGCCGAAGTCGCGGCCGTGGGGCAGCCGGCCCCCGATTTCACCCTGACCGACATCCACGGACAGACTCACCGGCTGTCCGATTATCGGGGAAAGATCGTCGTGCTGGAGTGGAACAATCCCGAGTGCCCGATCGTGCGCAAACACTACGACCAGAGCGGAAACATTCCGCGCCTCCAGCAGACCTACACGGCCAAGGGGGTCGCCTGGCTCAGCATCAACACCGCCGCGCCCGGCAAGCAGGGCGATTATGATCCCGGCCGGGTGGAAGCCTGGATGCAGCGCGTCCACTGGGCGGGCACGGACTATTTCCGCGACCCGACCGGCAAGGTGGGCCACCTCTTCGGGGCAAAGACCACCCCCCATATCTTCATCGTGAATCAGGATGGGACGCTGGTGTACGCGGGAGGCATCGACAGCATCGCGAGCGCGGATCCGGCGGACATCGCCCGGGCCACGAACTACGTCGTGACGACCATGGACGATCTCACGGCCGGGCGGCCGGTGGCGGTCAGCAACAGCCGGCCCTACGGGTGCTCCGTGAAGTATTGAGCGGACCCGACGGCCGCCGGCACAAACCGGACTCCGGACTGGCGTTACCTGGTCCGACCGTTCAAGAATTTCGCCCGTTCGCCGTGGTTGATTCGCCGGCGTTCCTCAAGCCATGAAATCCCTTCCCATCCGGGTCCTCGCACCCTGCCTGCTCTTCCTGGCCGGCCTTGCCGTCGCTGTGACGGCGAATGCCCAACCAGCCATGCCGCCCGCCGCCCGTCCATCCGGTCCCAACTGGATGGTTCCGCAATATCCGGTTCCGTACGGCGTCCCGTCGGTCGACGCGATCCGCGCCGACCTCGAACACATCCGCACCCGCCTCGACTCGGCCGTGAGACTGCGGATCGTCGACCGCCACACGGGCGAGCCGATCACCGACCTGTCGAAGTTCCACCCCGGGGCGGTGATCGACCGCGGCCCAGACCACAACTTCAATCCGATGCAGTACCCGATGGGCGTGATCCACGCCGGCATGCTGCTCTCGGCGCAGGTCACCGGCGACCACCGCTTCTCCGACTTCACCGCCCGCGCCTTCCAGTTTTTCGCCGACGACCTGCCGGCGCTGGAGAAATGGGGCGTGCCGAAGGGCTACGGCCGGGCCTCGAATCCATTCGCCGCGCTGATCCAGCCGGCGGCGCTCGACGACTGCGGGGCGATGGGCGCGGCCATGATCAAGGCGCGCCGGGCCGGCGTGGGTCCGGACCTGCTGCCGGTGATCGATCGTTTCGCAGACTATATCAGCCACGGGCAGTTCCGCCTGCCCGACGGCACCCTGGCGCGCAATCGACCGCGCCCAGATTCGCTCTGGGCGGACGACCTCTACATGTGCGTGCCGTTCCTGGCGCAGATGGGCCGCCTGACGGGCAAGGACCAGTACTACGATGATGCCGTGCGGCAGGTGGAGCAGATCAGCGCGCGCCTGTTCATTCCGTCGATGGGCCTCTACGCGCATACCTGGAACGCGGGCAACGCGGACGACCATCCCCGCTACTACTGGGGACGCGCCAACGGCTGGGCGATGATGGCGATGGTGGAGTTGCTGTCCGTCCTGCCGGAGAACCATCCCGGCCGCGCCGAGGTGCTGAAGCTGCTGCGGGCGCAGGCCCGCGGGATCGCAGACGTCCAGTCCGGCTCGGGCCTCTGGCACCAGTTGCTCGACCGCCAGGACTCCTACCTTGAGACCTCGTGCACGGCGATGTTCACGTTCGCGCTGGCGCGGGGCGTGAACCGGGGCTGGCTCAATGCCGCGAGTTATGGGCCGGTGGCCATCGCCGGCTGGAGCGGCCTGAGCACGCGCATCAGTCCCGAGGGACATGTCACGGGCACGTGCGTCGGGACCAGCTACGCGAACGACGCGGTCTACTATTACCACCGGCCGGCCCGCGACGATCCGCATGGTTACGGTCCGACGATGCTGGCCGGGGCGGAGATGATCCGCCTGCTCCAGAATCCGCACTTGCGGTTTTCCGGCAGCCCGACTTCGCCGGTCTACATCAACCAGACGACAGGTGAAGGCGATCGCGCGGTTCCGGTGGGGCGCTGATCAGGGCCGGCGTCCGGGCCACGTCTCCGGCCGCCGCCAAAACTCATCGCTCCGTCCGCCATAATATCCGGCCAGCACCTCGTCCATCACCCGGGAGGTGCGCCGGGCCGACTCGCCGGTGCTCGGGCATTCGCCGCGGCCGAGCAGGTCGTCGACCACGGTCTGGATGAGCGGCTGCTGGACGTGGGGCGGATTGGGCCGCTCAAAGGTCTTCAAACCGGCCGCGGTCTCCAGCCGCAGCGGCTCGTTGCCAAAGACGCTGAGCGACACGCGTCCCTCGGTGCCGGTGATCTCGAGGATGTCCTCTCGCACCGCGCTGGCGAAATTCCACGCTGCCGCGCCGGGCACGCCGCCGGCCCGAAAGCTGGCGGTCACCGAGTCCTCGACCGCGTAGTTTGAGGCCAGGTTGGCCGCCGCTCCGGAGACGTCGGACAACGGGCCGAACAGGAAGTCGAGCAGGTCGAGAAGGTGCGATCCCAGGTCGAGAAACAGGCCGCCTCCGGCGCGGGCGGCATCGACCCGCCACGCGTCGCCGGCGTCCCGATGGGACGGTGCCGACCAGGTGTGCCGGATCGCGGTCGGGCGTCCGAGGGCGCCCTGCGCGAGCAGGTCGCGCACCTGGAGAAAGCGCGGCAGGCACCGCCGGTAGTAGGCCACGAACAGCTTCTGCCGCCCGTCGGCGAAGGCGGCCACCATCCGCTCGCATTCGGGCAGGTGGCGGGCCATGGGTTTTTCGACGTACGCCGGCTTGCCCGCGGCGGCCACCTGCAGGGCGTACGACGCGTGGGCGTCGGGCGGCGTGGCAATATAGACGGCGTCGACCTCCGGGTCGTGGATCAGCGCCTCCGCGCGGTCGTACCAGCGGGGAACGCCGTGCCGCCGCGCGTAATCGGCGGCGAGCGCGCCCTGCCGGCGCATGACCGCGACCAGTTGCGAGCCGGACGCCTGCTGCAGCGCCGGACCGCTCTTGACCTCGGTCACATCGCCGCAGCCGATGATGCCCCACCGGATCACGCTGCGGCCCGCGAGCTGGGCGGATTTCATGGGACGACGGTGATGCTGGAGCTCGTTCCGGGCAATGCGGTTTGGACGCAGAGGCCGTTCCTCAGGGCAG
>JBJKRV010000629.1:0-6162 GCA_046704465.1 Opitutaceae bacterium
CCTCGGCCGGCTGACGCGTTGCTCACGTTCGGAAACGGCCGCAATACGGTCAACGTCACGGCGGGCTACGGCCTGAACTACGATTCCAACCTCTTCGTGCACGCGGGAGGCGGGGGAGACACCTACCAGACGCTCTCCCTGGGCACGGAGTACGCCCGGCGGGCCGGGTTGATCTCGGTCGACGCCACGCTGGCCGCCGAAATCGGACGCTTCGAGAAGTTCACCGCCCAGGATTTTGCGAATCCCAATCTGGCGGTGCTTTTCTCCAAGGACCAGGGACGGCTCACCGGCAGCATCAGCCTTTCGGCGGCGCGCGAGAGCACCAGCGACACCGCGGCCAACCTGCGCGCCAGCTCGTGGAATTACGGCGCCGGACTCAATCTGCGCTACCCCGTCAACGACCGTTATTACTTCACCAGCAAAAGCGACTTCAGCCTCAGCGACTACCTGGGCAACGTTCCGCTCTTCAACCTCTCCTCGTTCGCGGAAGCCCTGGACATGTACTATCGCTACAATTCCAAGCTCGATCTCCTGGCGGGCTATCGGGTTCGGTTCGGCAACGCCCAGGACTCCGGCCGGACGCAGGACAATGAGCTGCATGTCGGCGCGACCGGCCGCCTGCTGCCCAAGCTGAGCGGCACGATTCACCTGGGCTACCAGTGGAGGCGGGCGACCGGCGGCGACGCCGGCCGGTACGGCGCGTTCTCCAGCAGCCTCTCCCTCGGCTGGCCGATGACCAGACGCATCCAATTCAGTTCGGTGGTTTCGAAGGACTTCATGACCACGGCCACTGACGTCTCGGTCGACGCCACCAGCTACGGCGTCAACGCGATCCTCAAACCCGCCGGCGCGTTCAATATCACCCTCGGCACCTCCTATACCGTCGACCGGTATCTGGGCACCCCGGGCGGGGGCCGGGAAGACCACGCGCCGTCGGCCAGCATCGCGATCAGCACACCCGTCCTCGCCCACCTGTCCGCCTCCCTCTCGTACGTCTATACGGACAACCGCTCCAATATCGCCTATTCCCGGTTTTCCCGCCAAGTTGCCAGCTTGAGCCTGACCGCCCGTTTCTGACCGCCATGCACCATTCGCGCCGCCTCCTCCTCCCGCTCAGCCTGTGTGCCGCCGCGCTGGCCCTTGGAGAGCCGGCCCCCGCCTCCACCTCCGCGCACCAGCCCTCCGACTCCCCGGCTGCCGCATCCACCGAGCATTCCAAGGCGTTTATCTACAAGCTCACGGCGTCCGACCGCCTCCGGGTCGTGGTCTTTGGCGAGCCCGATCTTTCGACCATTTCGCGCATCGATGCGAACGGCAATATCAACCTCTACCTTGTCGGCGACGTGCATGTGGCCGGGCTCACCGTCAATCAGGCGCAAAAGGCCATCGAGACCGCCTACCACGATGGACAATTCCTGCGCCATCCCCAGGTCACCGTGACCGTGGAGGATTACGCTCCACGGACCGTCACGGTGGACGGGCAGGTCAGGAACCCGGGCCCGGTGGCGCTTCCGGTCGAGTCGACCCTCACGGTCTACCAGGCGATCATGCGCGCCGGCGGATTCACCGATGTGGCCAAGGGTTCGGCCGTGACGGTGACCCGGGTGATGCCCGACGGTTCGAAAAAGGTTTTTACGGTGAACGTGGAGAGTCTCATCAAGGGGAAGGACCGAAATAAGAACAAGAAGGACGATAACACCTTGCCGCTGCAGCCCGGGGACATCATTTACGTTCCCGAGAGTCTGATCTGACCCCGGAGTCTTTCCTCATGCGAGACGCGCCCGACCACTCTCCCGATCCCAAGGTCCTTGCCGACCGGGATGAGCATGTGGTCGAGCGGCGCTCCCTGCGCGACTACTACATCATCGTCCGCGAACGACTCTGGATTGCGCTGCCGCTCGCCCTGCTGGTCGCGCTGCCCCTGGCGTACTTTCGGATGCGGGCCACACCCATGTATCAGGCGCGGGCCACGATGCAGTTCGAGCGGCCCGACAAGATCGTGTCGTCGGATCAGGTCGTCGACCAGGCACCCCGCTCCGAGGTGGACATCAACACCTATCTCGAGCGGCTGAACAGCGCCAGTCTCCGCGCCCAGGTCGTCCAATCGCTCACCCCCGACGAGATCCGGATCCTGCAACGCCCCTATCTCAAGGACCTGCCCCCGGGCGCAAGCCCGCCTCCCGCGGGAGCCGTCCTCGGCAATGTTCATGCCGACGCCGTGCGGGGCAGCCTGATCATCGTCATCACCGCGCAGTCGCGTTCGCCGGAGGGTGCCGCGTTGGTGGCCAACCGCTATTACCGCCAGTTCGTCGATTTCCTGCTCCAGCAAAGCGGCGGCACCAACCAGGATGCCATCAATTTCCTCCAGCACCGCGCCGACCAACTCCAGAAGGAATACACGGACAAGCTGGAACGCCTGCAGGAGTACAAGAAGGCGAACAACCTCATCTCGCTCGACGACAGCCTCAACATCGTCAGCGACCGGCTGAAGACGATCGCGACGGCCCTGACGAACGCCCGGCTGCAGCGCCTCGACCTCCAGGTCTCGTACGACCAGGTGGAGGATTACCAGAAGTCGGGGCGCGATCTGCTCGAGATCTCCTACATTGCGCGGCACGGGGCGATCCCCGGTCTGAAGGCGCAATTGACGGATGCCATCCAGCGCCAGTCGGTTCTCAGCGAGCGATACCTCGCGCGCTATCCGAAGATGATCGAGATCGCCCAGACCATCACAGCCCTGCGCGAACAACTGAAGAAGGCCATCTTGCTGGCGGTCTCCGATCTCGCCTCGAGCCTCCAGAACGCCCAGCAGACCGAGACTGCCCTCAATCAGGCATACCAGAAACAGGAGCAGGAGCAATTGCGCCTCGATGATCTCCGGGTCGGCTTCAACAGCCTCCGCGACCAGGCCGCGGCCGCCAAGGACGCCTACACCCAGGTGCTCAACAGCCTCAACAAGGCCACCACCTCCAAGGGCATCGATTACCAGGTGCCGGTCAGCCTGATCGATCCGGCGACGCCCAGCTACACCCCGTATTCGCCGAACAAATCCCGCATCGCGCGCACCAGCGTGCTCCTCGGCCTGCTGGTCTTCTTCGGCGTCGCCTTCGGCCTGAACCTGGTCGACGACCGCATCAAGAGCGCCTGGGACGTCGAGTCGTTCCTCGGCGCCAACCTGCTCGGGATCATCCCCGACCTGTCCGGGGTGAAGGAGGAGGACCGGCCCCTGCTCGCCATCAAGGCCAAGGCGACCCCGGGCGTCGAGGCGTTCCTCAGCGTCTACAGCGCCGTCAAGATCCAGTCGAAGCTCGACTTCCCCAAGATCCTCCTCGTCACCAGCACGATCCCCGGCGAGGGCAAGACCCTCATCTCCGCCAACATCGCGGGCAGCTTTGCCCGTCACGGCCGGAGCACGCTCCTGATCGACTGCGACATGCGGCGGCCCATGCTCCACCGCCACTTTCAGCTGCCAAACGACGCCGGCGTCATCGCCTGGGCGGAAGGAGGCGGCACCCCCGACGATGACCCCATGACCGATCCCCGCCTCGGCCTCGTGCGCGTGGCCGACAACCTCTGGCTGCTGCGGTCCGGCGGGCGTTCCAAGACCCCGACGGAATTCCTCGAGACGCCGCTCTTCGGCCGCTTTCTCGAAAAGCTGAAGCGCCGGTTCGACCTCGTCGTGCTCGATTCGCCGCCCGCCGGCGCCGTGTCCGACTGCCTTCTCCTCGCCGAACACACCGACGAGATCATCTATGTCGCCCGCTTCAATCGCGCCTACCGCAAGCACATTCGCCAGTTCGTCCGGCTGCTCCAGCAGGGCCGGGCCGAGTTCCTCGGCATCGTGCTGAACGGACTCTCGCCGCGGCGCATCGAATACTACACGAACTACCGGTATTACCGCAGCTACAAGAAATACTACGGTTCGCAGAGCTGACGGCCCCGAGCACATTTTCCCGGTCCATCCCCCGCCTCTTCCAGCATCTTCGCCCCCGTGTCCTCCATGTTTCTTCCGGCCGGTTTCGACCCGCGGAAACCCATTGCGCTCATCGCCGGCCAGGGCCTCTATCCCGTGCTGGTGGCGCAGGCGATTCGCGACGCCGGGGTCCCCCTCAAGCTGATCGCGTTCGACGAGGAGACGCGCCCCGACCTGGTCGCCACCTTCGACGAGGCCGACCGGCGCACCCTCCTGGTCGGCCAGCTCGGAAAGATGCTGCGCGCGCTCGAACAATTCAAGGCGGGTTACGCGTACATGGCCGGGCAGATCGCCCCGCGCCGCCTGTTTCGCGGGCTGCATCCCGATCTCAAGGCCAGCCGGATTCTGCTGTCGCTCCGCCGCCGCAACGCCGAGACGATCTTCGGCGCGATCGCCGGCGAAATCGAGAAGCTGGGGGTGACCCTGCTGGACGCGCGCTCCTTTCTCGATGACCAGCTCGCCACTCCGGGCGTCATGACGGGTCGGCGTTTCCCCATCGAACCCGAGGTGATCGAGCACGGGGTGCACATTGCCCGTGAAGCGGCCAAGCTGGACATCGGCCAGGGGGTGGTCGTGCGCAAGGGCACGGTTCTGGCGGTCGAAGCCTTCGAAGGCACGGACGAGATGCTCCGCCGCGCCGGCTCGTTCAAGACCGACCACGCCCTCTTTGTGAAGACCGTGAAGGCCGGCCAGGACTACCGCTTCGACGTGCCCGTCTTCGGGCAGCGAACTCTCGAGACCATGCGCGAGGCCGGCATCGGCGCCGCCGCGCTCGAGGCCGGCCGGGTGATCGTCCTCGACCGCCGCTCTGTCATCACCCGGGCGCGCGACTGGGACATCCACCTTTTCGGCTTTTCCTGAGCCTCTGGCGACTTGCGCTTTCCACCGCGCGGGCGCAGAGTCCGGCCATGCCGAAAGAGGTCGCGGAGATCGCCGTGAAGGGTGTCATGCCGACCGCGCAGGGAAGCGCGGTCTTCGTGGGCAACGACCAGAAAACCTTCGTCATCTACGTCGATCTCAGCGTCGGCAACGCGATCTCGATGACGCTCAATGGCGTCAAGAAGGAGCGGCCGCTCACCCACGATCTCATCGGCAGCATCCTGCTGGGATTGAACATCACGCTCGAGCGTGTCATCATCAACGACGTCAGCGACGGCACCTTCTACGCGCGCATCATCCTCCACATGCAGAATGAGCTGGGCCGGAAGATCATCGAGGTCGACGCCCGCCCGAGCGATTCGATCGTGCTGGCCCTGCAGCAGAAGCGCCCGATCTACGTGGCGCACAAGGTCCTCGACGCCGTCGAGGACATGACCGAGATCTACGAGCAGGTGCTGAAGCAGCAGTCCGAGGACGAGGAGGAGGACGAAAGCGCGGAAGACGAGGGCGACGAGGAGTCGGGCGAGAAATCCTGACCCGCCGTCCGCGCAGCGCTTCGCCCGGGGCGGGGCGCGTGCGTTCTGCGCTTGTCAGGGCGCGCCGGGTTCGTGATCGTGCGCCCGCCGCCATGTCCTCGAATTCAGTCCTGTTCCCGCCGCCGGCTCCGTCGCGACTGCTGCCCGCGCCGATCGTGCCCGGTCAGCCGCTCACCGCCCTGGCGCCGATGCAGGACGTCACCGACCTGGCCTTTATGCGGGTCGTCGCGCGGGCCGGCGCGCCCGACTACTACTTTACCGAGTTCTTCCGGGTTCATTCGCAGTCGCGACCCGAGCGTCACATCCTCCGCTCGATCGACGAGAACACCACGGGCCGGCCCGTCTTCGCGCAGCTCATCGGCGAATGCATTCCCGACCTCCTGCGCACGGTGCGGGAGTTGAACACCCACCCGATCGCCGGCATCGATCTCAACCTCGGGTGCCCCGCGCCGAAGGTGTACCGCAAGAACGTCGGCGGCGGCCTCCTCCGCGATCCGGCGGCGATCGACCGCATCCTGGGCGCGCTCCGCTCCGCCGTCCCCGGGCGGCTGACGGTCAAGATGCGCCTCGGGTTCGACGACACCGCGAACTTCGACGCGATCCTCGACCTGGTCAACCGCCACTCGGTCGACCTGCTGGCGATCCATGGACGCACGGTGCGGGCCATGTATCGCGGCGACGTCGACTACGATCTCATCACCCATGCGGTCCGGACGGTGCGCTGCCCCGTGCTGGCCAACGGCAACATCACATCGGCCGACCGCGCCGCGGAGA
>JBJKRV010000630.1:0-9177 GCA_046704465.1 Opitutaceae bacterium
GCCGGCACCAGCGAAGCCGACAAGGTCATCACCCTGTCCCCGTTCGAGGTCAGGGCCGAGAACATCGGCTATTTCGCGCCCAACTCGATGTCGGGCACGCGGTTCAACACGCGCATCGAGGACCTGGCGGCCTCGCTCACTGTGGTGACGACGGCCCAGATGCGGGACTTCGCCATGCTCGATATCAACGACGTGTTTCTCTACACGGCGAGCACCGAGGGCACGGGGACGTACACGGACATGACCATCGATCGCAATGGCAGCGTCTCCGACAACGTCTCGCTGAACCCCACGCAGGCCAACCGGGTCCGCGCGATTTCGTCGGCAAACTACTCCTTCGACAACTTCCAGGTGATGGGCCGCATGCCGGTCGATCCGACCATCATCGACGGCCTCGAGATCAGCCGCGGTCCGAACGCCACCATCTTCGGACTGGGCAATCCGTCCGGCACGGTCAACCAGGTGGCGGCCGAGGCCAACATGCAGCGTGACCGCGCCGAAGTGCAGGTGCGGGCCGACAGCTTCGACGGCTACCGCACCAGCCTCGACGTCAACCGGGTGCTCCTGCGCGACCGCCTCGGCATCCGCGTGAGCGGCGTGTTCCAGCACGACGGCTTCGTTCTCAAGCCCTCGGGCGTCAACGAGGAACGCTACAACGCCATGCTCAAGTACCGGCCGTTCAAGAGCACCACGCTCAGTGCGGCGGTCTATTATTACCGCATGAACGGCAACCGGCCGAACGCCCTGCCGCCGCGCGACTACATCAGCTACTGGATCCAGAGCGGCAAGCCAACCTGGAACCCCTCGACCGCGAAGGTCACCCTGAACGGGGTGGTTGTCGGCACCTACACTGCCAACAACTACAACGGCCCGAACTACTTCACGGACACCTTCACCGGCAGCACCCGGGACCAGATGTTCATCAATCCCGACGGCACCGTGGGCTATTGGAGCGTGCCGCGAACGACCAACAGCACGAGCCCGATCAACCCCACGACCCTGGCGACGGTGACCTCCGGCTCGACCAAGTTCCTGGCTCCGACTCCGGCGAGCGGTTCGGCGGCCGGCCGGATCACCAACCAGCCGCTGTTCACCACCACGCCGACGATCAGCGACAAGTCGATCTACGATTGGTCCGAGATCAACCTGGCGGCGATCAACCGCATCATGGACCGCGAGCTCATGAGCGAAATCAAGCTCGACCAGTTCTTCTTTGACACTCCGCTCCATTCGCTCGTCGGCCAGGTGGGCTTCCTGCGCGAGGACGCGCAGCGTTACCAGCGCAACCTGGTCAACACCGCCAACGACAACGGCCAATCGGGGCAGCTCATGGTGGACGTCAACGAGACCCTCCTCAACGGCAGCCCCAACCCCTACTTCCTCCGGCCCTACCTCGGCACCGACCAGCCGCGCACCACCTGGCAGCCGGCGAAGTGGGACAACTACCGGGCCCAGCTCCTCTATTCGCTGGACCTGACCGGCCAGAAGGGCGCGCTCAAGTGGCTGGGCCGGCACCAGCTGGCCGGCTACGACGAGTACAAATACCGGATCAACCGCCAGTACTCCTACCGCGACGCCATCGCCAACAATCTGTCCTGGATTCCCGCCGGCGTCTCGCGGGGCAACCAGGGCAACGTCTCAGGCGGGTCGCAGGCGGCCCCGCTGCTCACGCGCAGCTACTTCCGCTACTACGTCGGCGACAAGGGGCAGTATGTGCAATATCCCCCGGCGGACTTCACCTACGGCACGTATCCGTTCGTCTGGGGCGGGCAGAGCGGAAGATTTGTGACCGACCAGGCCGATCTCGAGCCGGTGGCGGTGACCGATTCGACCGGCGCCGGCAGCAACGTCAAAACGATCCTCAAGACGATGGGCGGCATCCTCCAGAGCCACTTCCTCGACGACACGATCATCACCACCTTCGGCCTCCGCGAGGACAAGCAGTACGTGAAGACCGGCAGCACGCCGCAGCGGCTCAACCCCGACGGAATCACGTTCGATTACTCGTCCATCGACCACTGGGCCACGGGCGACTATGCGTTCAACAGCGGCAAGACGAAGACGGGCGAGGTGGTGTTCCGTCCGTTCAAGAACCTGTTCCGGAACCAGGACACGTTCTGGGCCCATGCGCTGCAGGGCCTCGGAATCACCTATGACAAGTCCGACAGCTTCATCCCGCAGGTCCCCCGGGTGAATCTGTTCCAGCAGGCGCTGCCGAACACCACCGGCAAGGACAAGGAATACGGCATCTGGTGGAATCCCTCGGAAAAATTCGTCCTCCGCCTGAACCACTACGACACCAAGGTGTACAACAACCGCAACGGCGACGCCTCGACGGTCGCGGGCCGGGTCGCCCGGTTTGATGTCTGGAACGACAAGCCGTACCGCCTGCTCAACGAAGTCACGGCCTGGGTCACGACGGATCCCGCCCACGCGAACTGGACGCTGGACCAGATCAACCAGGAGGTCGCGAGCGAGATGCACCTCTCGACCGACCTGACCAACGCGCTGTATCAGGAATACTCGGCCGGCACCCTCGCCTCCAGCCAGGACGCCCGGGCCAAGGGCTGGGAACTCGAGATCAACTACAATCCGGTCACCTACCTCACCCTGCAGGCCAGCGTGACCAAGGGCGAGTCGATCAACTCCAACTACTCGCAGGACATCTCCCAGTGGATCGCCCAGCGGATGCCGGTCTGGACCACCATCAAGGACCCGCGCGGCGCGGATCACACTTGGGGCACGGCGGATGACGGCCCGATCACCTGGTGGACGTCCACCTACTCCGGTCAGAGCCAGACGCCCGCGCAGAACTTCCAGCAGTTTGTTTCCACTCCGTTCGCCGTGATGCAGCAACTCGACGGCAAATCGAATCCCCAGGTGCGCAAGTACAATGCCCGGATCAGTGGTAGCCTGCGGCTCGACGGCGTGACCTCGCACCCGATCATCAAGGACGTCACCGTCGGCGGTGCCGTGCGCTGGGAGGACAAGGGCTCGATCGGATACTACGGCATCGCGGACGCCAACGGCATCTACCAGAGCCTCGACGCCAGCCGTCCGATCTATGACAAGGCGCACACCTACTTCGACTTCTTCGTGCGCTACCGGACCAGGCTCTTCGGCAGCCGCATTCCGACGCAATTCCAGTTCAACGTGAAGAACCTCGGCGACAAGATCCGGCTGCAACCGGTCGCCGCGGATCCCGACGGCACGCCCAACAGCTACCGCATCATGGATCCGGCCCAGTACATCTTCACGATGACCTTCGAGCTGTAGCGACGACGACGGCCCCGTCCGTCTGAAGTCCGTTCCCGATCGCCGCCGCCCCACCCCGGGGCGGCGGCTCCATTTTGGGTCCGGTGCGGAAGGCGCCCCCCGGCACCCTGGAGAAACTCTCCTCGCGCCCAGCAGCGGCAACAAGATGCGTTTCGCAGCCCACCGCTGACGAGTGCGGCTCGTCGCCCGGAACTGTTATTTCATCTTATTTTTTTGTGTTTTCAGATTGAACAAAGCGCGGCGCCTGATAGCGCATTTTGTCAAGCGGGACGCCTGCCCTAGACCTAACACAAACCCTTTCCCCAGAGGCGTCCCTTCCTCCGAACCAGCCTGCCGGGCCGCGCTGTCTACCTAAGCCGGCCCGATCTGAACCGTTCGCACCGGGAATGCCCGGTGCCCCCTATTTCCGCGTTCGCAGCGCGGCCGGGGTTTCTCATGCCACGAAAATGAACCTACCAAGCAACCAGCACCGTAATCCGCGGTGGTTGTGGCTCGCACCCGTGTGCCTGCTCATGGCCGCCTCGTCCCTGTGGGCGCAAGGAGCACCCGCGGCGTCCGCCAACCAGTCCGCCACTGCCGCCGGCACTTCTTCCCTGTCCGGAACCGCCGCGGGCGAATCCAACCAGGTCGTCACCCTTTCGCCGTTCGAGGTCAAGGGTGAGAGCATCGGCTACTTCGCCCCCAATTCGACAGCCGGCACCCGGTTCAACACGCCGGTTGAGGACCTGGCCGCGTCCCTCACCGTGGTCACCCCGGCCCAGATGAAGGACTTCGCCATGCTGGACATCAACGATGTCTTTGCCTACACGGCCAGCACCGAGGGCACCGAGACCTACACGGACTTCACCGTCGACCGCAATGGCAGCGTCTCGGACAACGTCTCGCTGGACCCGAACAACGCCAACCGCATCCGCAGCCTCGCGGCCGCCAACATTTCGTTCGACAATTTCGACGTCACGGGCCGCATGCCGATCGACCCGAGCATCATCGACGGCGTCGAGGTCAGCCGCGGCCCCAACGCCACCATCTTCGGCCTCGGCAATCCGTCGGGCACCGTCAACCAGGTGGCGGCCATGGCCAACACCCAGCGCAACCATGCGACCGTGGAGGCCCGGGCCGACAGCTTTGGCGGCTACCGCACCAGCCTGGACGTCAATCGCGTCCTGCTGCCGAACAAACTCGCAGTCCGCGTCAGCGGCGTGTTCCAGCACGACGGCTTCCAGCTCAAGCCCTCCGGGGTGAACGAGGAGCGGTACAACGCCATGGTCCGGTACCAGCCGTTCAAGGGCACCACGATCAGCGGCGCCGTCTACTATTGGCGGATGAACGGCAACCGCCCCAACGCCCTGCCCCCGCGCGACAACGTGTCCTACTGGATCCAGAGCGGGAAGCCGACGTGGGATCCCGTCACGCAGACGGTGCACGTCAACGGCCAGACCCTCGGGCCCTTCACCAAGTCGTCCCAGCTGCCCAACTACTTCATCGACACCTACACGGGCAGCACGCACAGCCAGATGTTCGTCAACAGCGACGGCAGCGTCGGCTACTGGACCGTGCCGCAGGTCACCAACAGCACCGATCCGATCAATCCCAAGACCCTGGCGACCGTCACCTCCGGCACGATCCGCTTCGTGTCCACCAATTCCGCGGCCGATGCCGTGCTGGGCCGGCTGTCGAACCAGCCGCTCTTCACCACGACCCCCACCGTCAGCAACAAGGCCATCTACGACTGGTCGTCCGTCAACATCGCGTCGCTCAATCGCATCATGACCCGCGACATGATGAGCGAGGTGAAGCTCGACCAGTTCTTCTTCGACACGCCGACGCAATCGCTGGTCGGGCAGGTGGGATTCCTGCGCGAGGATTCGCAGCAATACCAGCGCAACCTCGTGAACACGGCCAACGACAACGGTCAGTCGGGCCAGCTGTTCGTCGACGTCAACGAGACCCTGCTCGATGGCAGCCCCAATCCCTTCTTCCTGCGGCCCTACATCGGGACCGACCAGCCGCGCACAACGTGGCAGCCGGCGCGGTGGGAGAACTACCGGGCGCAACTGCTCTACAAGCTGGATCTGACCGGCAAGACCAACTGGCTCAAGTGGCTGGGCCGGCACGAGCTGGCCGGCTATGACGAGTACAAGTACCAGGTCAACCGTCGCTACTCCTACCGGGACGCGATCTCCAACAACCTGTCCTGGATCCCGGCCAACACGCCGCGCGGCAACCAGGGCAAGGTCAGCGCCGGCGGCGGCCCCTCGGAAGCGGCACCGCAACTCACCCGCAACTACTACCGCTACTATGTCGGCGCCAAGGGCGACTACGTGCAATACGCCCCGTCCAACTTCGCCTACGGCACCTATCCGTTTGTCTGGGGCGGCCAGAACGGCGTCTTCAACACCGACCAGGCCAACCTCGAACAGGTCGCGGTCACCGACTCCACCGGCGGGGGCAGCAACCTTAAGACCATCCTCAAGACCATGGGCGCGGTGCTGCAGGACCACTTCCTGAACGACTCGATCATCACCACCTGGGGCCTGCGCGAGGACAAGCAATACACCAAGAGCGGCTACACGCCGACGGCGCTGAATGCCGACGGCACCTCGTTCAATTACCAGACCATCGATCACTGGGCCGTCGGCGACTACGGCTTCAACAGCGGCAAGACGAAGACCGGCGAACTGGTGCTCCGTCCGTTCAACAACTGGGGCGCGCTCCGGAATTCGGACAGCTTCCTGGCCGGGATGCTGCGCGGCCTGGCCTTCACCTTCGACAAATCCGACAGCTTCATCCCGCAGGTGCCCAAGACCAACCTGTTCCAGCAGACGCTGCCGAACACCACCGGCCATGACACGGAATACGGCCTGTGGTGGAACGTCACGCCCAAGCTGGTGCTGCGGCTGAACCACTACGACACGACGGTGATCGACAACCGCAACGGCGACGCCTCGACGGTCGCCCAGCGGGTGGCGCGGTTCGATGTCAACAGCGACAAGGTGTACCGCCTCCTCCCCAACGTCATCGACTGGGTCACGAACGATCCCGCGCATGCCGGCTGGAGCCAGGCGCAGATCGACGCCCAGGTGGCGACGGAACTCAACCTGCCCAACAACATCGACCCGAACGTGCTGTTGAACGAGTACAACGCCGGTTCGATTGCCTCCACCCAGGACGCGGAGGCCAAGGGCTGGGAGTTGGAGATCAACTACAATCCGACCAACTACCTGACCGTGTCGGCCAGCGCCACCAAGGGCGAGTCCATCAACACGAACTACTCCGATGACATCTCCCAATGGATTGCCAAGCGGATGCCGGTCTGGACCACGATCATGGACCCGCGCGGTCCCGACCACACCTGGGACGCGGATCCCACCTTGAATTATCCCGTGCCGTGGTGGACCACCGCCTGGGCCGGTCAAAGCCAGACCCCGGCCCAGAACTACGAGCAATTCGTCGCCACTCCGTTCGCGCTCATCCAGCAGCTGAGCGGCAAGTCGAGTCCCGAGGTGCGCAAGTACAACGCCCGGATCAGCGCCAGCCTGGATCTGGCGGGCCTCACCTCGAACCGGATTGCCCGGGCGATCACCGTCGGCGGCGCGCTGCGGTGGGAGAGCCAGGGTGCGATCGGTTATTACGGTGTCATCGGCGACCCCGTCAATCAGCCCGGCATCTATACGGCTCTCGACGCCAGCAAGCCGATCTACGACGGCGCCCACATCTATGTGGACATGTTTGCCCGGTACCGGATGGCGCTCTTTGGCATGCCGGTGTCGCTGCAATTCAACGTGAAGAACCTCGGAGAAAAGGTGCGACTCCAGGCGATCTCCGCCAACCCGGACGGCAGCATCAGTTCGTACCGGATCATGGATCCGGCGGAGTACATCTTCACCATGACCTTCGATTTGTAGCGGCCGCCGCGGATCCGCCCGCGTCGACCCGTCTCTTGCCTGTACGCCGCCGCCCGCCCGGGCGGCGGCTTTCTTTCCGGCCGGCCGCGGCGCATTGGACCATGCCCGATTCCGGCCGGCTCAGGTCCGCCCGTCGGGATCCGCGCCGCTCAACCGCCGCCGAACCGCGCCTGGAGGCGCTCCCGGAAACGTTTCACGTCCGGCCGCTCCGTCCAGCCGGCGGGCGCGACCGCCAGCGCCCGCCGCATATCGGACTGGCAGGCCGGGTCGTCGCCCAGGGCCAGGTCGGCCTGCGCGCGCAGAAACCAGCCGTCGGGATTGTCCGGCTCGTACTTCACCATCGTGTCGAAATCCCGGCGCGCGTCGGCCCAGCGGCCGGCGCTGGCGTACAGCACCCCCCGCTGCTTGCACGCCGGCGCGGGATTGTCGGAGAGCCGGATCGCCAGCGTCAGGTCGCGCTCCGCCTGCGCGGGGTCGCCGCGCTCCATGTCGAGGATGCCGCGCAGTTCGTAGATCTCCGGCATGATCGCGGGCGGCGGGCTGCTCAGCGCCGTCAGTTGCTGGTGCAGCGGCCAGATCGGATTCACGCCGTTCGACATTACCAAGTGCGCCGGGAGCAGCAGCGCCGCCGCCGCCCCGCCCCGCAGAGTCCAAGGCAACCAGCGCGGCGCCGCCTCCCACGCCACGATCGCGCCGAGCAGGCCGACCGGCATCATCAGCATCATGGACCGGCTGAAATCCTGCGCCGTGGCCAGGCCCACGGCCATCACGGCCAGGGTCGACAGCCCGAGCGCCACCGGCTGCCAGCGCCGGGGCCACCGGGCCAGCAGGGCGAGCGGCACGAAGAGCCAGCCGGCCCGCAGCCCTTCCCACACGCCGTAGACCACCCGCGTCCACGCCGTGCCGCCCAGGTGAAGGTTGGTCAGGTAACCCGTGATCGTCGCATTGGCATCCGAGTGTCCGGCCAGGATTCCCAGGCGAACAGCGACAAAGGCCGCGGCGAGACCGGCCGGCAGGAGCACCTCTTGGCGCAGGAAGGCCTGCCATCGCGCCGGCCCGGCTCCGCGGCTCTGCAGCAGGTAGCGGCACAGCAGCGCCAGCGGCAGGGCCAGGACGAAGCGCTCATCCACCCACGGGGCCCAGAGACACGCCAGCCAGACCGGCCAGCGCGCGCGGGCCAGGGCGACGAACAGCAATCCGAGCACCAGCCAGGAGTCATAATACCCCAGCCACGCGGTCGAGGCGAAGTACCACGAGCCCGCCCCCAGCATCACGGCGATCAGGCCGGCCTCGACGAACGGCACGCCGCGGCGGCGCAGCACCGTGACGATGAAGGCCAGCACGAGCACACAGCCGAGGTCGGCCAGTCCGAACAGGACCGTCGCCGGCAGGTCCAAGAAGTGACCGATCAAAGGAAACAGCAGGCGCCACTGGATCGCGCCGTGCAGCGGATCGGGAATCGGGCTTCCCGGATGCGCTTCCTGGAACAACACGCTGGAGCCCCGCCGGACCTCCATCATTCCGCCCAGCTCCGGCACCCGCGCCCAGGCGCGAAACGCGGCCCACGGCGGGCTGAAAAAATAGACCAGGATCGCGAAACAGCCGATCGCGAGCACCCAGCGGTACACGATTTCTCCTCGGGGCTTGGCGTCCAAATCGGGCGGCATGGTACAGGCCCGGCGGGGCACGGCAACTGCGATTGCGTCGGAGCGATCCGGCATTTCCCGCGGGTGCGAAGCGAATTAGTGTCGCCGAGGCCGACGGCATTTCCCTAGAAATCCGGACATGGCACCGGCCCCAGCCTCCCGTCCGTCGGCGAATCCCGCGAGCGGCGGATCGTCCCGACGGACCGGCTGGATGTGCGCGCTCATCTTTCTCGTCACGCTCGTGGCGTACATCCCGGTCTATCGGGCCGGGTTCATCTGGGACGACGCCGGCCACGTCACCCGGCCCGACCTGCAATCGCTGCACGGCCTGTGGCGGATCTGGTTCGAGG
>JBJKRV010000631.1:0-5691 GCA_046704465.1 Opitutaceae bacterium
CAAATCTCGACAAGTTAAATCTTCCCGGCGAAGTCTCCGGCGGCGCCGTTCCGGAAGCCGCGTACGGCGCGCGGGCCGCGGCTCCCGGGCAGGTGCAGAGCCTCGGCCGCCTGGTGAGCCTGGCCGATTACGAAAGCGAGACGCTCGGCATTGCCGGCGTCACGAAGGCGTCCGCAGCCTGGATGGTCTATGACGGCGTGCCGTCCGTGGTCTTGACCGTCCTGCTGGCGGCCGGGCGGGCCGGCGAGTTCGCCGCCGTGCGCGCCAAGATCGCCGAGTACCAGCGCTGCCGCGGACCGAACCGGTTTCCGGTCATCGCGATCCCGGCCAAGCTCCGGTACGTCTTTCTCGACGTGCAGTATGCCTTCGATCCCCGGCTGGAACGCGAGGACGTCGAACAGGCGCTGCGCACGGCGCTCGGCCTCCCGCCCGACGCCACCACGACCCCGCACGGGGTCTTCGCCCTGGCGGACCGGCGCCTGGGCGAGCCCGAGTACGCCACGCGCATCGAGGGCGCATTGCAGAACGCGACGGGCATCCGCTGGTGCCGGGTCACCGCCCTCGGCCTGCTCGACCCGGGCGACGATCCGTCCGTGCTGGCCTCTCCGCCGGATCCCAAACCCCGGAATGAAATCCTGGTCTGCGCCTCCGCCGAGCTGCTCCAGCTCGACCTGACGCACCTCACCCTCAACGTGGCGCCGCCGCCGCCCACCGATCCCTGCGCCGAGTCATGAGCCCGCCCCGCGTACCCCTCTTCGCGCGCCTGCCGGAGATCTATCGCATCCGCGACGCCGAGCAGGCCCCCCAGGGACAGCTCCAGGCCTATCTGGCGCTGGTCGAGGACGCGTTCAGCGCGGTCCACGCCAATATCGATGAGCTCTACCACGACTTCTTCATCGATACGTGCGACGACTGGGTCATCCCCTACCTCGCGGACCTCGTGGGCACCAGTCACCTCAAGGGCGATCCGCGGACGCTGCGCATGGACGTCGCCGACACGATCGCCCTGCGGCGCCGCAAGGGCACGCTGGGCGCCATCGAACGGCTGGCCAACGACCTGACGGGCTGGGCGGCGCGCGGGGTCGAGCTGCGTGAGAACCTCGGATGGCAGCAGCACTTGAATCACCAGCGCCCCGACGCCCTGAACGGTCAGCCGTATGCGGCGCCGACGCTGTCGCGATTCACGGTGCCGCGCGGCGGCACGGTCCCGGTGCGCGATCCGGCCATGCTCAGCCTGCTGGATACCCCGTTTGATCCCTTCGCGCACACCGCGGATGTGAAAGCCGCCCTCCCCGGCGCCGTCGAATACAACCTGCCGAACCTGGCCATCTTCCTTTGGCGCCTCGCCGCCTACCGGATCCCGTTGAGCGCGCCGTTCTCCAGGGGCTTTGCGGCGATCAGCTCCCCGGCCGCCGGCGAGGCCGCATACGGCGTCCACTTCGAGCTCGATCCGCTCGGCCGGCCGCTGCGCCTCTTCAACACCGCGCAATACGATCCGCAGCGGGATCCGCCGGTCCTCACGCCGGTCGACGGCTGCCCGAATCCGATCCCCTGGGCCCGGCTGACCTCCGGCTCCGAAGCCGCCCATCCGGAGGCGTACGTGCATGTGGATCCGTACGATCCGGCTGCGGCCGACCCCGACAGCGATTTCAACCTCACGGCGGTCGGCCTGCATTTCTTTGTCCCGGACAATCCCTTCGCCGGCGATGCCTGGACCTTCCGCGGCGATAATCTCTGCGCGTGGGAAGCCGGCCTGCGCCGGCCGCTGCGCGATCGCGAGATCATCATCGATCCCGCCATCGGCCGCGTCTCCCTTGGCGTCAAGACGGCCGCCGAGCAGACCGCGCTGGCGGCGAACCTGCTGGTGAGCTTCACCTATGGCGCGGTGGGGGCGCTGGGCGCCCAGCCGGTGGCCCGTTCGCCCCGGGCCCAGGCCTGGCAGGGACAGCCGGTCGATCTGCGTTCCTTCACAGCCTACGGGCATCCGACGGCGCTGCAGGACGCCCTGTCGAACATCCAGGACTCCCCGACACCCATCGTGGTGGAAATCCACGACAGCCTGGTCCACGACCTGGACCCGACCACGCTGCCCGGCGTGGTGAACGACGGCGGCGCGCTGACGCTCCGCCTCAACCGGTCGCTGATCCTGCGATCGGCCGACGGCCACCGGCCGATCGTGCGGCTCAAGGCGCCGCTTCGCTTCCGGCCCACCCAGGTTTACAGTCCGGTCCCCGCGACGCAGGCCGCCGACGACGCGGCCAACGCGAATCTCGTCGTCCGGCTGGAGGGGATCTACCTCACGCGCGCCGACGCGTTTCCGGCGGGGCAGCCCCTCATCGCCCGGGCTGCCGTGGCCCGTCTGGAGGTGCTGGACTCGACCCTCGATCCGGGCGGCTTCCGGCAACGCGACGGCAGCCGCGCGCCCGTGCAGACGGCGCTGGATCTGCGCGAGCCGTACGGCTTCGGCGACGCCAACGAGGCGGCCGCCTTCAAGCCCACGCCCCACGTCCTGCTCCAGCGCACGGTGGCCGGCGCGCTGCGCCTCGACCTGGGCTACCAGCTCGAGATCGACGACTCGATCATCGACGCCGGCGCCGGCCCGGGCGACGACGGCTCGGCGGCGTTCGCCCTGACCAACGCCACGACCCCCGCCACCGGCTGGGGCCCGCCCACCGTGGTGCACGGAGTCACGTTCCTCGGACGCGTGCGGGCCGAGCAGGCGCAGGGGGACGGGGCCGTCTTTGTCCACACGCTCGAGGTGCACAACAACCAGCGGGGTTGCCTGAAGTTCTGCTATTTCTCCGACGAGGCCGACCGGCTGCCGCCGCACCACGCGTGCGTCGACGCCGGCGAGGCGCGACTGCTCTTCACCGACACCTGGTTTGGCCGCCCGGCCTACGGGCAGCTGGCGCTCGCGGCCGACGAACGCATCCGCACGCGGGGGCCGGGCGACGACGCCATGGGCGCCACCGGCTTCCTCCTCGAGGCCCACAAATGGGCCAACCTGAACATCCGCTTCCGCGAATTCATGCCCCTCGGCGTGCGCCCCCTGCTCGTCCCCGTGACCTGAATCCCGATTTCCAACCAACCTCCATCCGCTTCCACCATGAAAGGCGATTTTTCCTTCTGGCGCTTTGACCCGGCCGAAAACTACAACGGCGTGCTCCAACAGCAGGGCAAGGTGCTGCTCGACCGCGACTGGAATGACCAGGAGCGAATCACCCGGCACTGGCAGGACACCGCCGGCCGCGATGCCATCGGCCGTCGGGTCGCCGCCGTGCCCGCCGCGGCCCCCGACGGCTTCGAGGTCACGTCTGCCGTCAAGACCACGGTCGGCGGCCACGCGGCGGTCGAGCTCGCCGTCCAGCCGGGGCGGATCTGGGCCGACGGACTCCTGGCTTATCTGCCGCCGGACGATCCCGCCCATCCGGCGGCCCCGGACACCCGCGAGGCGGACTACCTCCAGCCGCCCGTGCAGGACCCGGCCGCCGATCCCGGCACGCTGGCCGCCGGGGTGCGCGACTGCGTCGTGCTGGAACTCAGCCGCGAGGCCCTCAACGGATTCCAGCAGCCCGACCGACTGATTGAGCCGGCCCTCGGCGGGCCGGACACCACGGAGCGCGAGCACACGAGGATCGCGTTCAAGCTCTGGCGCCTTGCCGACGGCGACGACTGCCACACGATCCGCGACCGGCTGCAGGACGACCGGTCGCAGTTGGGCAAACTCACGGTTTCCCTCCAGCCCACCACGGTCGTGCCGGGCGACTGCCCCGTGGTCGAGGGCGGGGGCTACACCGGGTTCGAGCACAACCTCTACCGGATCGAGATCGCCGAGGTCGATTCGGGCGGACCGATGTTCAAGTGGTCCCAATGGAACGGCGGGCTCGTGGGCCGCGGCGTCTTCGACGGCGCAGGCACGCCGAAGAAAGTCACCATCACCGCGAATCTCCCGGCGATCATCACCTCGGGCCTCTCGCAGTTCTACCTCGAGGCGCTGGCCTACGACCCGGTGCTCGGATACTGGCGCGTCACCTACGGCGCCCAGGCCTCGCTCAACAACAACAATGAGCTGGAGCTGGGCGCGAGCCCAGTGTTCGGCGCATTCCCCACGTCGACCGATCCCGTCTTCTTCCGCCTTTGGAACGCCCTGGAGCCGGTGTCCGATTACACGAATTCCGCCAGCCCCGTCGAGCTGCAGGACGGCATTCAGCTCGTGTTCGACGTCCCGGGAGCCGGCGTCTTCTACCGGCCCGGCGACTATTGGACCTTCCCGGTCCGCGCGGGCGAAATCAAGAATCCGGACACCCTCATCGACGACCGTCCGCCGCAGGGGATCACCTACCATCGCGTGCCGCTTGCGGTCATCACCTGGGGCGCCGGCCTTGACACCACGGTGGACGGTTCGATCGAGGACTGCCGCCGGCCCTTCCGGCCGCTGGCCCAGCTTGACACCTGCTGCACGGTGCGTGTGGGCGACGGCGTGACGAGCACCGGGGAATTCAAGTCCATCCAGAAGGCGGTGGACGCCCTGCCGCCGGAAGGGGGAGAGGTGTGCATCCTGCCCGGCACCTACGTGGAGAACGTCGCCATCGTCAACCGGCAGAACGTCACACTCAGCGGATGCGGAGCGCGCACCCTCATCAAAAGCCTGGCGCCCGCCGCCGGCGCGACCGCGGACCCGGTCATTCTCGTCGCGGGAGGGGCGGAGATCACGCTGGAATCATTCGCCGTCCAGGCCGACGACTCCGGGCCCGGCATCGTGCTGCAGGGCCTCCACTATCTTTACACCGATGCCTTGCTGGCCCAGCGCGCGACCGGACCGCTGGTCAATGCGACGCTGGACGGGCTGCAGGTCTCGGCGGGCCTGAAGAGCGCCGTGCGCACCGAACGCGTCAACGGCCTCGTCATCCGCGATTGCGTGATGCGCAACCGCGACGAGACCAACGGCGAGCACACGCTCGCGGTGCTGGCCGACGATGCGCTGATCGAAAGAAACGTGATCGAGGTGGAAGCCGCGGCCAAGTACCGCCTGGCCGAAAAGCGCCAGAAGGGCTTTGCGCCCGGCAGCTACGCGCTGGGCGGTCTCCAACTGGAGGGGCTGTGCGAGAGGGTCCGCGTCATCAACAACCTCATCCGCGGCGGCTGCGGGCATGGGATCACGCTCGGCAGCCTGTTGACGTTCGACCAGACCGGAAATCCCGTGCCCCCCGCCACGGGCGGCGGCGGGGTCATCATCGATCCATGCGCGCCGACGCGTCCTGCCGGCGTGCTGATCGACGAAGTGGAAGTCAGCGTCATCAGCGACCAACAGACGCTGGCGGTCCGTTCCGGGGGCCCGTTGCAGGACATCGTGATCGACCGCAACCGCATTCTGCAGATGGGCGTGTGCGGCATCGGGGTGGTCGGCTTCTTCGACCTGAAGGCCGTGCCCCAGCTCATCAGCATCTACGGATTGCGCATCATCGGGAACGAGATCCGCGGCAACCTCCGCCGGACGCTCGACGCGATCCCGGCGGCGCTGGAGGCGATGATGGGCTACGGGGCCATCGCGCTGGCCGACGTCACGGATTTGGTGATCCGCAGCAATTTCGTCACCAACAACGGAACCAGCACGGCCGATCCCGTGTGCGGCATCTTCGTGCTCCAGGCCACCGGGGCGGAGATCACCCGCAATCATGTGCTCGAGAACGG
>JBJKRV010000632.1:0-9933 GCA_046704465.1 Opitutaceae bacterium
CGGCTCGTCGGCTGGTCGATGCGTCCCGGAACCGCGAAGATGAGGCGCCCCTGCTCGCCGGCAAATCGCGCCGTGATAATGGCGCCGCCATCCACGTCGCTCTCCACCACCACGACCGCCTCGCACATCCCGGAGATCACACGGTTGCGCATGGCGAACGATTGCCGGTCGGCGCGACGCCCGAAGGGAAACTCCGAGACCACCGCTCCGGACTCCGCGATGCGCCGGTAGAGATCGAGGTTCTCGGGCGGATAGATGATGTCGAGCCCGTTGCCCAGCACCGCGACCGTCCGGCCGCCCGCGGCCAGCGCGCCCTCGTGCGCCGCCGTGTCGATGCCGCGGGCCAGGCCGCTCACGACACAGAATCCGCGGGCGGCCAGCTCGCTTCCCAGGCGACGGGCGACCGCCTGTCCGTACAGGGTGGCCCGCCGGCTGCCGACGAGCGCGACGCCCGGATGTTCGAACGCATAGGCGCCCCGGCGGTACAGGCCGATCGGCGGATCATGAATCTGACGCAGCAATCGCGGGTACGCGTCGTCCGTGCCGATGACGAACGTCGCCCCCGCCTCCGCAAGCTTTGTTTCTTCGCGTGCGAGGTCGAACTGCCCGCCCCAATGCACCAGGGTGTCGCTGATGGTGGGTCCGACTCCGGTCACCGCCTCCAGCCGCTTCCGGCCGGCGGCGAAGATCGCCCGCGGATCGCCTCCGAGCTCCGCGAGGAGCCGGTTGGTGGTGATCGGTCCGATGTTGGGCAGGGCGTTCAGCACCAGAAATGCCTGCCGTTCGGTGAGCTCGGATCCTGGGGTCATGGTCGCTGCCGGCCGCCCAGTGCATCATGAAACTCCATCATGATCACGGAAATTTTCATTTCGATCGAATGCGGCGGGCGGCTGCCGCCCGCCGGATCACACCGGTCCCTCCACCACCGGATGCCGCAGGGCCGGGGAAAGGTAATCGTGCAACTGGGTCACCTCCACCGCCACCTGGCCCCGTGTGCGCGCCAGCAAATCGGCGGCAAAGCCGTGCCAGAGCACGCCGCAACAGGCCGCAGCCACCGGAGCTTCGGGCCCCTGGGCGAGCAGGCCGCCGACCAGGCCGGCCAAGAGATCGCCGCTGCCGCCGCGCGCCAGCACCGGCCCGCCATACAGGCTGTGATAGAGGCGATCACCGTCGGCGATCCGCGTGACCGGCCCCTTCAGCACGATGGTCGCCCCGGTCTCGCGGGCCACGGCGCGCAGCGAGGCCGGAGAGGCCTCCCGGCCCCCGGAGAGGCGTTCGAACTCACCTGCGTGCGGCAGGCAGACCAGCGTCCGGTCGCGCCCGGCCTTCACCACCGTCGCCTGCAGGGCGTCGGCGTCGAGCACCAGCGGTGTCCGGACCATCCGCACCAGGTCGCCGGCCAGTTTCAAGACCGCGCGCCCGTTCCCCAAGCCCGGACCCAATACAATCGCCCGGGCCCGATCCAGCCTCGCCTCGAGCAGCCGCAGGCCGGCGGGCGCGAGGTGCCCGTCCGGAGTTTCCGGCCAGCCAACCCAGATCGCCTCGGGCGCCTGCGCGGCGTAGGACGGCACCAGCGACTTGGGCACGAACGCGGTGACCAGCCCCACTCCGCTGCGGAGCGCCGAGCGGACACACATCAACACGGCGCCGGGATAGGCCCGCGAGCCGCCCACGACGAACAGATGGCCAAAGCTGCGCTTGTCCGACTGCGGTCGTCGCAAGGCGGCGAGGGCCGACAGCACCAGCGGCTTCAGCACCACGTCCCGGGACTTGCCGGGCGCCTTCGCGTGCGCGGCCAGCGGGTCAAAGAAGCCTAGATCCAGATAGCGCAGACGGCCGACGGTTTCCCGCCCGGCTCCGGCCAGGGCCGGTGCTTTGACACTGCCGGTGGCATAGGTGAAGTCGGCGTGAAACGCGATCCCTCCCCTCTCCCCGGCCAGGCCGCTGGGCAGGTCCACCGCCGCCCGCAGGCGGATGCCCGGGTGCGCGTTGACGCGCCGCAGGGTCTCGGAAGTCGCCGGATCCACCGGCGGTCGGAATTGGAAACCGAAAATGCCGTCCAGGCACAGCTCGCAGCCGGCCGGATCGAGCGCCGCCGCCGCTTCGCTGATGCGGCCTACCCTGCCACCCGTGCCGTGCAGGAGGCCGCGCCACGCCCGCCAGGCCAGCGGTCGGAGCGCGCGCTCGCCAAAGGCAAACCACACCCAGGCCCGGGCGTTGGGATGACGCTCCAGGATCGTCCGGGCCGCAAGCAGGGCGTCGCCTGCGTTGTGCCCCTTGCCGGCGAGCACCAGCACACGACCGTTGGCCGGAAAACCGCCGATCTCGTCATAATCGTCGAGCACCGCCCGGGCGACGGCCGCGCCGGCACGCTGCATCGCCGTCCACTCCCAATCCTCATTCCCTCCAAACAGCCGTCCCTCCAGCGTCCTCGCCTCGTCGCAGGAGAGCACCGGGTCGTGCCAGAAGGGACTCATCAGCGCCTGCATGACGGGTCAGCCCGGCACCCGCACGAGCGCCGCCACCGCCATGGCGAGCGTGTCGGTGTGCGACAGCGAGACCTGGACGTGCGTGGCGTCCACCCGGGTCAGCAGCGCCCGCCCCAGCTCGTCCAGCCGGACCAGCGGCTCGCGCCGGGACCCGTGGTGGATGGACACCGATTTCCAGCCCAGTTCGCGACCGATGCCGGTGGTGAACGCCTTGGACACGGCCTCCTTGGCGGCAAAGCGGGCCGCCAGGTGCCGCTCGGGAAACTTGTGACCGAATGAATAGGCCCGTTCCTCCTCCGTAAAGACGCGCTGCAGGAACCGGTCGCCATGACGCTCCAGCGCGCCGCGGATGCGCTCCACGTCGACCACGTCACAGCCGAGGCCGAGGAGGATGCCGCCGGGGGGAAGCGAGAGGTTCATCAGCAAAGCGGGGCGGCGGGAAATCGGGAATGGGGGGAACGAACGTATCGGGCGCCAGGCTTCGGTCTCCCTAGCGCCCGGCTTCTCGCCGTGCCGGTTCTCATCCGTTCATCCGTGCCTTCATCTCCCGCACGGCCTCCTCGATGCCGGTGAACAGGGCCCGGCTCAGGATGCTGTGCCCGATGTTCAGCTCGTGCAGATGCGGCAGGCTGCGGACCTCGGCGATGTTGACGTAGTTGATCCCGTGTCCGGCGTTGACCACCAGGCCGAGCTGGTGTCCGAGCGCGGCGCCGCGCCGCAGACGCTCCAACTCCGGCTTCCGCCGGGCACTGTGATACGCCTCCGCGTAGGCGCCCGTGTGCAATTCGATCCAGGGGCTCTCCAGACGCGCCGCGCACTCGATCTGCTCGTCGTCGGGCCCGATGAAAAGACTGGTGACGATGCCGGCGGAACGCATGGCCTGAACGACCGTCCGGACCCGATCCTCGGCGCCGACGGCATCCAGGCCGCCTTCGGTGGTCACCTCCCGCCGGTTCTCGGGCACCAGGCAGACGGAGTCAGGCTTCAGCTTGAGGGCGAATTCTGTCATCTCCGGCGTGCAGGCCATCTCCAGATTGAGACGCGTGGCGATGGTCTCGCGCAGCCGCCACACATCCCGTTCCTGGATGTGGCGCCGGTCCTCCCGCAGGTGGACGGTGATGCCATCGGCCCCGGCGCGCTCGGCCAGCAGGGCCAGCGCCAGCGGATCGGGCTCGACATTGCCTCCGGCGGGCCGGCCGCTCTCACGGTAGCGCGCCTGGCGGAGCGTGGCGCAATGGTCGATGTTGAGGCCGAGAAGAATCATGGAGCGAGACGTGATTTGACGTGAGTTATGGCTCTGCAACTGTGCATGGCAAAACGAAATGTCCCCCGAGCCGACCGTCCCTCCGCCCTCCCCGCCGCCGGCACCCCGTCCACGCGCTGAGAACCTGTGGATCAACCTGGCCTGCAACGTGGTGCTGCCGACCGCCATCCTCACCTGGATGAGCGGCCCCCGCTGGTTTGGCCCCCGCTGGGGACTGGTGATCGCCCTGGCGTTTCCGCTCGGCTACGGATTGTACGATTTCGTGCAGCGGCGGCGGTGGAATTTCATTTCGGTCATCGGCTTCGTCAGCGTCCTGATTTCCGGCGGGTTCGGCCTGCTCGAGCTCAGCGGCGCCTGGTTCGCGGCCAAGGACGCGGCGATTCCGGCCGTGATCGGCCTGGCGGTGCTCGCGTCGGTGCGGGCCAAGACGCCGCTGGTCAACGAGCTGCTCTACAACCCGCAGGTCATCGACGTGGAGAAGGTGGACGCGCAACTGCGCCTGCGGGGCGCCCAGACCGAGTTCGCCGGCCTGATGCGCCGCTCGACCGGACTGCTCTCGCTCGCGTTCTTTCTCAGCGCCGGGCTCAATTACCTGCTGGCGCGGCATCTTTTGACCGGCCCTCCCGGCACCGAGCTCTTCAACGGTCAGCTCGCCAAAATGCACCTGCTGAGCTGGCCCGTGATCGTGCTGCCAAGCACCGCGATGATGCTGGTGGTGCTCTGGCGCCTGCTGGGCGGCATCCGCAGCCTGACCGGCCTGGAATTGGAGGCCATCTTCCGGCCGCCGGAAAAGAAGCCGGAGCCGGCAGGTCCCCTGGATCAGTCGCCGGACCCCCAATGAGCCCGGATGGTCACGGTCCGTCGCGGGGACGGAGGCTGCGGGATCAGGCTTCGCCGCGCAGGTGCGGCGGCACGTAATCGCGCTTGGTGGCTCCGACGTAGATCTGCCGCGGCCGGTTGATCCGCCCTTTGGGATTGGACGCCACTTCCTTCCAATTGGCGATCCAGCCGGGCATCCGGCCGATGGCAAACATGACCGTGAACATGTTCTCCGGGATCCCGATCGCGCGCATGATCAGTCCCGAATAGAAATCGACATTGGGGTAAAGCTTGCGCGACAGGAAATAGTCGTCCTTGAGCGCGGCGTCCTCGAGCTTCATCGCGATGTTGAGCAAGGGGTCGTTCTTGATCCCCAGACTGGCGAGGGCGTTGTAGAAGCTGCCTTTGATGATCTTGGCGCGCGGATCGTAGTGCTTGTACACGCGGTGCCCGAAGCCCATCAGGCGCCGGCCGGCCTTCCCCGATTTTGCCGCCTCGATGAACTTGGTGCCGTCGTCGCCCTCGGCATGGATGCTCTTGAGCATCTCGAGGACCGCCATGTTGGCCCCGCCATGCAGGGGGCCCCAGAGGGCGCAGACTCCGGCGGCGGTGGAGGCGAAGAGATTGGCGCCGCTGGAGGCGACCATGCGCACCGTCGAGGTGCTGCAGTTCTGCTCGTGATCGGCATGGAGCAACAGGAACAGGTTCAGCGCCTGGGCGACCTCCGGCAGGGCGATGTACGGCTCGTAGGGAGTCGAGAACATCATGTGCAGGAAGTTCTCGCAGTAGGGCAGGTCGCGGCGCGGATAGATGAACGGCAGGCCGCGGCTGGCGCGGTAGGAATAAGCGGCGATCGTCCGCACCTTTGACATCACCACCGCGACGGTCTGTTCGAAGTTCGCCAGGTCGCGCTGGTGGTCGTTGGTCGCCAGGTGCGGGTAGTAGCAGCCCAGCGAATTCAGCATCGCCGACAGGATGGCCATCGGATGCGCATCCGCCGGGAAGCCCTCGTAGAGGTGCCCCGTGCTGGAGTGGATCGGCGAATTCTCCGTCAGGAGCTGCGAAAACCGCTTGCGCTGCGCCGGGGTCGGCAACTCCCCGTTGATGATGAGATAGGCCGTCTCGATGAACGACGAATGCTCGGCCAGCTGCTCGATCGGATAGCCGCGGTAACGCAGAATGCCGGCCTCGCCGTCGATATAGGTGATGGAGCTCTCGCAGGAGCCGGTGTTGCCATAGCCTTCGTCGTAGGTGATGCAGCCGGAAGTGTTTCGGAGGTCACGGATGTCGACCGCCTTCTCCCCCTCCGAACCCGTGATGACGGGCAGCGGAAAGTCGCGATCGCCGATTTTTAGGGTAGCCGAGTCACTCATTCTGCCATCAAGAGAAAATCGCCGAGTTGATGCAAACAAAGTCCGCAACGGAATCTGTCGGGACCTGACGTATAACTCGCCCTTTCCCAGAAAACTGCAATCAGGCGCCCTAATTTGCAGCCGGCCGAGAACAATGCTTCACGAAGTTCCGGTAGATGCACAGGCCCCGCGTCTGGCTCTTCTCCGGGTGAAACTGCGTCGCGAAACAATTGCCCCGCGCCACGGCGCAGACGAAGCGCCCGCCGTAATCGGTCTCCCCGAGCACCAGCGACCGGTCGTCCGGAACCACGTGGTAACTGTGCACGAAATAGAACGATTCGCCCTCGGGGCGCAGCCCGGCGCACAGCGGCGATCCGGGCTGAAGGAACTGCACCGTGTTCCAGCCGATGTGCGGGACCTTCAGCTCGGGCGGCAGCCGGAACCGAACGATCCGTCCCCGAAACACGCCGAGTCCTGGCGTCCCACCGCCCTCCTCCGATTCCTCGAAAAGCGCCTGCAGGCCAAGACAGATTCCCAGGTAGGGCTTGTCGGCGCCAATCCATTCGCGGATCGCCCGGTCGAACCCTGATTCCCGCAGGTAGGCCATCGTATCCATGATCGCCCCCTGCCCGGGAAAGACGACGCCGTCCGCCCACGTCAGCGCATCCGGCGTGGTGACCACCCGCCCTTCGGCGCCCGAAGCCTCGACGGCCCGGGCCACACTGCGCAGGTTGCCCATGCCGTAGTCGATCACCGCAATCTTGGGCTTCGCCGGGGCCATGGTTTCGGTCGTGGTTCCGGGTCCGGGTTCTGGGTTTCGGGCCGGCCGATCGGCGACCCAAGATCTATAATCCAGAACTCAAAACCGTCCTATAGTCTGCCCTTTGTCGACGGCAACTGGTCGGCGGCGCGAGGCTCGATCTGAGACGCTGCATCGAGCGCGCGGGCAAAGCATTTGAACACCGCCTCAACCACGTGGTGCGGCTCCTCGCCATACACCAGCTTGATGTGCACGTTGGCGCCCGCCGTGTTGGCAAAGGCCTGGAAAAACTCCTTCACCAGCGCGAGGTTGAAATCGCGCACAAACATCGTCGGGGCTTCGACCCCGTACACCAGATACGGCCGTCCGCCCAGGTCGATGGCCACCCGGGCCAGCGCCTCGTCCATGGGCAGCACGAAAAATCCGTAGCGGCGGAGCCCGACCTTGTCGCCCAGCGCCACCTTGAAGGCTTCCCCCAGCACCAGCCCCACGTCCTCCACCGTATGATGATAGTCGACCTCCACGTCGCCCCGTGCCTTCACCTCCAGGTCGAAAAGGCCGTGCCGCGCCAGGAGCGTCAGCATGTGATCGAAGAATGGAATGCCCGTGTCCACGCTCGCCCCACCCCGCCCGTCGACCGCAAGCTTCAAGGTGATGTCGGTCTCGGCGGTCTTGCGTGCAATTTCGGCTATGCGTGGTTGAGCCATCCTTCAAAATGTCCCCGCAGGCTGGACATCTCCTCGTCGGTGCCGACGCTGATGCGGAGAAACGGGGAGGTCAAGGCGTGGCTCCCGAAGTGCCGGACGAGGACGCGGCGGGCGCGGAGGAATTCGTACAACGCCAGGGCGACGTCCGGTCCGGTGCGCCCCTCCCGGTCCCGCGGTTCGGTGAAGAGGAAATTGGCCTGGGAGGGATAGGTGAACCACCCGAGCCGCCCGGTCCAGTCGCGGTACGTGCGCTCGCGGGTGGCGACGATCTTCCCGACCAGCGCCGCGTAGTAATCGGGATCCTCGAGCGCCGCCAAGCCCGCCGCCTGGGCCAGTCGGCTGACGTTGTAGCTGTCCTTGACCGTGTCGAGCAGCCCGATCGTGTCGGGCTGCGCCAGCGCATAGCCGATCCGCATGCCGGCCAGGCAATGCGATTTCGAGAAGGTGCGGACCACGCACAGGCGGGGATACCGCGACACCAATCCGGCGGCGTTCTCCGGCGCGAACACCGCGTAAGTCTCGTCCACCACCAGCAGCCCGCGATAGCCGCGCAGGATCTTCTCGATCTCCGACGTCCGGAAGCCCACGCCGGTCGGCGCGTTGGGCGAAGTGAGGAAAAAAACCGCCGCCGTCGAGTCCGCGATCGCCTCGACCGGAAGCCGCATCGACCGGTCGAACTCCAGGGCCTGCACGGCGCCGTTCTGGATCCCCGCCAGGACCGGGTACAGGGAATAGCTGGGCCGGGCGAATCCGGCCGCCGCATCGGGCGCACAGAAACACCGGACCAGCAGGTTGAGAATGTCGTCGGCGCCGTTGCCGATGAACACATGGTCTGCGTCCAGATTGTGCAGTCGGGCCACCGCCCGGCGAAGCGCCGCACTGGAAGGATCGGGGTACAGCCGCAGGGATGCGCCGCCTTCGCCGATCTCCCGTCGCAGCGCCGCCGCGACCCGCGGGCTGGGTGGATAGGGATTCTCGTTGGTGTTGAGTTTGATCCAGCCCGGCTCGGTCGGCTGCAGTCCGGGCACGTAAGCTTGCAGGGAGGCCACGTGCGGCACGGCCAGCCTGCGGATGTCGTCGGCCGAGTTTGGTGAGGGCATGGTGGTGGTATGGTCGGGGCAACGCCGACCACTCAGCGAAGACGGATCTCCAGCGACCGGGCGTGGGCGTCGAGTTGCTCCATTCCGGCGAAAGCGGCCACCACCGGGACCGCCCGCCGCAGGCCGGCCCGCCCGTAGCGGACAAGGCTCGTCCGGCGCATGAAATCGACCACCCGCAGACCGCTGAGAAACCGGCCGCTTCGCCCCGTGGGCAGCACGTGGCTGGGTCCGGCCGTGAAGTCGCCCAGCACCGTGGGAGTCCGGGCGCCGATCATGATCGCGCCCGCGGTGGTGATGCTTCGCACCAGGCGCGACGGGCTCGCCACCATCAATTCGAGATGTTCCGGCGCGACGTAGTTGGCCACCTCGGCCGCCTGCTCCAGGTTGTCCACCTCCACCGCGAGGTAACCGTCAGCCAGCACCCGCCGGATCGGCTCCGCCCGCTTCAGCCCGGCCAACTGCAGACGCATCGCGGCCTGCACGGCCGTCAGGACCGCACGCGAGGTCGCCACCAGATAGATCTTTTCCCGACCCGAGCCGTGCTCCGCCTGGGCCAGGAGATCCGCGGCGGCAAAATCCGGACGCGCCGTCTTGTCGGCGATCACCATCAGTTCGCTCGGGCCGGGCAGGCCCGCCACGCCCGTGATGCCAAAGACCTGGCGCATCGCTTCGCACACCCAGGCGTTGCTGGGGCCGAAGATTTTGTCCACGGCGGGAATCGTCGCCGTGCCGAAGGCCATCGCCCCCACTCCGTACACGCCGCCGACACGGTACACCTCCGAGACGCCGCAGAGGTGCAGGGCGCCCAGGAGGCGCTCGGCCACGTTTCCGTTGCGATCACAAGGGGTAAAGACGGCGACTTCCGGCACGCCGGCCAGCTGGGCGAGAGTCACCGTCATCACGACCGTCGACACCAGCGGCACCTGTCCTCCGGGGATGTTCACGCCCACGCGGCGGATCGGGTCGAATTTCTCGCCCACGCGGCCGTGCTGGCGGTTGCGGCCCTCCCAATTCCGGGGGATGGTCGGGCGGTTCGCGGCCTGCACGTTGGCCCGCGCCACTTCGATCGCGAGGCGCTCTCCCGCCGGCAGCCCTCGAAACGCCCGCGCCAGCTCGGCCGCCCGCACGCGAAACGCGCGGGGCGTAAGGCGGGCGCCGTCGATGCGCGCGGCGTGGCGGACGATGGCGGCATCGCCGTGGTCGCGGACGTCGGCCAAAATGGCGGCCACCGCGGCCTGCATCCGGGGCGGCGGGGCGGCCGTCCGACAAATGTCGGCCAGGCGCGCGCGAAAACTGCGGGATCCGAAGCGAAGCGAGAGCATGAAAGGAGAAACGTCCACGGCACCCTTCACAATCCCGGCCCCGACAGACCGGCGCCGCGCCGGCCGTCGGCGCCATCAAGACTCATGACGGATGCGACCTAGACGCAAACCCGCCGGCTC
>JBJKRV010000633.1:0-6920 GCA_046704465.1 Opitutaceae bacterium
GCTGTAGGCCTCCCCCCGGAAGAACGGCGGCCTGCCCGTCAGCAATTCGTACAACGTCGCCCCCAGCGCATAGAGGTCGTCGGCGGGCGCGGGCCTTTGACCGAGCAATTGCTGGGGGCTCATGTACGGCAGCGTCCCACTTGTGTCTCCCCGCCGGCCGGTGAGCCGCGTGGTCGTCTCGCTCAGGCTGCGGGCGATGCCGAAGTCGGCGACCTTCACCCGACCGTCCGGGGTCACGAGCACATTGGCCGGTTTGAGGTCGCGATGCACCACCTTCGCCTCGGCATGCGCGTATTGGAGCGCGGCGCAGAGCTGCGCCACCAACGGCGCCAACGCCTCCACCGCATAGACTTTTTCCGGCTGTCGCATCCGCCGGGCGGAGAGTGTCTGCCCGTCGACGAACTCCATCGACACCGCCGCCATGCCGTCCGTGCGGATAAAGTCGTGCGTCCGCACGATGTTCGGATGCGTCAGGCGCCGGGCGTTGCGCGTTTCCTGGCGCAGCTCATCCACCGCGGCGGGATCGCGCGCCACCTCCTCAGGGAGGAACTTCAATGCCACCGTCTCCCCCAGTTCCCGGTCGTGCGCCCGCCAGACGACTCCCATCCCGCCGCGGCCCACGATCGCCTCGAGGTCGTAGCGGTCGAACACCGTGCGGCCCGGCGCCAGTCCGCGCATGGTCGGCACGTCGTCCGGATCGAGGCGGCGGGTCGGGGTATCGTCGGCCATCCCCCGCCAACCTAGTCACCTCCGCCGCGTCCTCAACTGCTTTCCCCTCCGCTGGAGGGTGGAAGCCGGCCGCCGTGCCTCGTCACGCCGGCGGCATCGACCCGGCAGGCGGACGCTCGCCCGGCGCCCGGTCCGTCTTGACGAGCTGGATGGCCTCGATGGCCGTGGTCGTGAACTTGCGCCGGCCTTCGTCGAGGACGATCTCCATCGCCCCGCCGCAGAAGAGATGGTTCGGTTTGATCATCTTTGACTGGCCGAACACGCAACCCTGGATCCGCACCGCCCCGCTCGGCCGGTCGGCACGGTCCGACGTGAGGGTGCCCCGGTCGCGCCCATTCATGACGAACAGGTACCGCGTGTTCTTGGTGCGCACCATCAGCCGGTCGCCCGCCTGCAGGCCGCCCAAATCGAGCTCGTCCCCCACCCATTTCTCCGCGGTCTGGAGAAAGGCGATGATGTCGGGGATGTGTGTATGGCCCATGGAGACCTCAGACCGCGACGGCGCCGGCCGGTTCGGAGGGAGGCGGAAGTTTATGAGGAGACGCGGACTTCGAACGTCAGTGCGCCCAATTGCAGCGAGCGGGCGTCCTGCATCGGCAGCACGTCGCCCGGCGCCAGTCGGCGCCCGTCCAGCGACACCGCGCCGCCGCCGGCCGGGACCTCGATCCAGAACCCCCCCTGCCAGTGATGGAAACGCGCCGCCACCGGCGGCACGCCGGCCTGGCTCAGGCGCACCGCGCTTTGCGGATCCGATCCCACGGCCGCATCGGTGAATATCCACACCGCCGCCACCGCCATCTCCCCCCCGGCGGTCGGAACGAATCGCACGCAGCCGGTGAGCCGGCTCGCGATCACCTGGGTTGGCTGGGTCGAAAACGACGCGCCCGTGCCGACGAGCGGGGGGCCCTCGGGCGCGGCGGCGGGCACCTGCACCACCAGCAGTTCGTAATTGTGCTGGCCGACCTTGACGCGGATTTCCTTGGACAGGTTCAGCGCCTTCGCCGCCGCGACCGGGTGCCCGTCGATCGAAGTGCCGTTCGTGCTGGGTTTCGTGCTGCCGTCGGGCTGCAACTCGCCGTCCTGCACCCAGATCTGGTCGTTCTTCACAAAGAAGGTCGTGTTGATCCGGCTGATGGTCTCGTTCTTCCGGCGGTTCGACTCGGTCTCCGGCAGAAGGAGCGTCGCGAAGTCGACGACGGCGCGCCTCCGTCCGAGGAGGAAGCGCGGACGGGCCACAAAACGCAGCGGCGGTCGGGGGGCGCCGGCTCCCGACACCGGCGTGAGTTCAAGCAGCGTTCCCGCCGCGCCGCCGGAGACCGGCGGCGCCGGGGGCGGCAGGAGCGACTTTGTCGGCTCCACGGCCGCGGGCTTCTTCGGGAGAGCCGGCGGTGGCGGCGGAGTCTCCCGTGGCGGTGCCATCGGCGGCTTGGAGATGCGCAGCCCCAGGCGGTCCTCGATCTGGACGATCCGCTTCTCGTATTCGTAGCGCGTCGATTCGTCCTTGATCGCCTCGACCAGGGGTTTGAGTTTCCCCAGGCAGAGGCGGACAACTCCGCGCCCGGGATCCGATTTCGCCGTTTCCGCGGCGATTTCGCCAAAGTAGCCCTCGATGCGCTCCTTGGTTTCCTCCGGCACCGCCGCGGGCTGCGGCGGGCGCGTCAGCGGGGTCAGGCGCTCCTCGAATTCGACGACCAGCTTCTCGAAACGAAAGCGCGTCGCCTCGTCCTTCAACTCCGGGATCAGCGGCTTGAGCTTGCCCAGACAGAGGCGAATCACTCCGCGGACGGCATTCGGCTTGGCGAATTCGGCGGTGATCTCCTGCACATACGCCTCGACGTGACTGACGATTTCGAGTTCGGCAATCAGGCTGTGAACCGGCTCCAGGCTCCCTCGCTCCTGCTGGAACTTCAGCCGCACCGGCTTGGACAATCCCCCCTCCCGCAGGGCTTCGTCGATCTCCGCCAGCCGCCGCGACCGCGCCTGAATCAGGTCCGCCGGCGGTGTCTCCGGCGGGAGTTGCAGCAGCGCACAAAGTTCTTCCCGCGTCATGAAAGGACTGTCAGTCGGCACCGCCCATCGCCCGGATGACGCCGGCGCGGTCCGCAGGACCAGCGGCCGATCCGGCCGCCGATCCGTGGAAACCTCCTGTTCCCGGGCTCAGTTGACGCCGACCGGGAGGTTGGCCTTGATGACAAAAGGACTGCCCCAATCCGTCGTCCCGCTGACTTCGATCGCATACGTTGCCGACGCCGTGAACGTGGCCGTCACCTGGTCGCCCGACGTGCTTCCCATCGTCGGCGATCCGGACGGACTGTTGATCTTCCAGTTGCTCACCGTGAAGCCGGTGCCGCCGTTGCGGTCCGAAATCGCCAGGGTGAGGGTGAGGCTGCCGGACGATTTCTTCTCGGATCCCGGCACCGGCGCCACTTGGAACGCCCACGAACGCGACTCGCCGTTCGTGCGCTGCACGACGTAGGTGTTGGCCGCGGTCGGGCTCGGCGTCGGCTTGAAGGTCACCTTGGTTTCCCGGATGAGCCGGGCACCCTTGCCGCCCACATAGACTTTCTCGATGCCCGTCGCCTCGCCGTTCTTCCAACTGAAATCGGCGGGAATCACGATCTCCTGGCCATCCGCGGTGACGTATTTCGCCCCCGTGCTGCCGGGGGTGGCCTCGGAAGCCACTTGGCCATTCTTGATGATGCGTCCGTCAGCCAGCTGGATCGAGCCGTCGGGAAGGACATGCGATCCGTTCAGGTCGACTTCCGTGCCGTCGGCGAGCCGCGCCCGGCCACCTCCCAGCGAGGTGGCGCCCTGGATGGTTCCGGAATTCCCATCGGCACTCGTGACCGTCAGTCCGCCCGCACCCGAGGTCAGCGTCCCTCCTCCGGCCAGCGATTGGCTGGCGGACGTGGTTCCCGAGCCCATCCCGCCGGAGCCGGAGCCGCCGCCGGCGTTCGTCTCGATCTTGCGTTTCGCCTCGTCGATATTCTGCTGATAACCTCCCGACGCGAGCGCATCGTTGAGCTGCTGGATCAGTTTCTCTGCCGTCGCGGTGTCGCCGGAGGCCAGCGCATTGTTGATCTCCTCGATCAGGCCGCGCACCTTCTTTGCCAGCTCGGGATTGCTCTTTTCGATGTCCGACAAAAGTTTGGATGCGGCGTCGAGAACGGCCACCTGGCGCTTGAGCTGTTCGCCGAACAAGCCCTTCTGCATCATGTCACGGCGCAGCGCGTACATGCTGTCCTCGGCCACCGACATCTGGTCGCGCAGCTTGTCATAATCCCCCCGCATCTGCTTGCGCACGTCCTCCCGAATGTAGAACAGGGACCAGGAGAGCCGCTCGATGTGCTCGGGGTAATCCTTCATCATCTCCTCGGCCCGGGCGAGGCGGCCCGTGGCCCGAAGCAGGCTGACCTTGGTCACCTCGGGCAGGCCCGCGCTAACGGCCTTGATCCCGCGGTCGATGTAATAATTGGCGTCTGCCAGATCGGCCTTGATGATGCGTTGCTCCGTCTCCAGTTCGCTCTTCGAATAGGTGGGCGGAGGTTGCGGACCCGGTGCGGTTGTCTGCTGACTGTAACCCGTGATTGTGGCCAGGAGGAGCGTCAGGCCCGGGGGAATAATGCGGAAAATTCGGGGCGTTTTCATAGGGGGACGGGACGAACCAATGCGAAACCAGAGGATTGTCACAAGGATGCACAGCCCCCGGCGACTTCAACACAAAACTTCCCCAAGACCATTGCCAGTACCGGTCATAGGAAATCCGCGGCCGCGCCGCCTCGGCTGCAGCGGGCCGCCGCCGGCGGGCTCATTCGCCCCTTCGCCGCGAAAAGACCTTCGCCCCCAGCCGCTGTCCGGCCACTGCCTCGATCCGCAGACCGATCCGGAAGTCGCGGGAGAAGAACTCCAGAAAATCCGCCCGGCTGAGCAGCAGGCACCGGCTTTCCTCGATCGCCACCACGTCCGCCGTGGCGGGCCATTCCGCCAGCAGGCTGATCTCACCAAAATAATCGCCCGGCCCCAGGCGCCGCAGCACCCGTCTGCCATCGCGCACCTCGAACGCCCCGTCATAAACGAGGAAAAACCAGCGGTTGGTGTCTCCGCGCTGCAGGACCATCGCCCCGGCGTCAAACCGCTGCACCTGGCAACGCCGCGCAAACGGCACCAACTCGGCCGGCGGCCAGCCCGCCATCCAGGTGAGGCGGCCCAGAAAACGTGCGAACTGCAGCACCTCGCGCAGTCGCTGCGGTCCCACGCGACCGACGACCAGCCGCTCGAATTCGTCGCGCCCCAGTTTCAGCAGCCGCGTCGCCCGGCGGGCCCGCACCGTCGCCGTGCGGGGAGTCCGTTCCAACAGGGCGATTTCGCCAAAGCCTTCGCCCGGTCCCATCCAGCCGATCGTGGCGGAGCGCTTCGAGCCGGTCCGGCGTTTGAGGATCTCCAGTTCGCCCGTGATCACCACGTAGAAGGCGTCACCCGGCTCGTCCTCCCGGACAACCGTCTGCTTCCGCTCCACCTGCACCGGTTCCATCGCCGCGGCCAGGGCCGCCAGGTCGGCGTCGTTCAGGTCGGCGAACAGCGGCATCGCCTTGAGCGCCGCCGCCGGATCCCCTTCGAGGTCCGGCCGGTCCGGGTTGCGCGCGTCCGCCCCGCGCAGCGGCCGGCCCCAGGTCCGCTTCAGCCGCCAATGACGGACCGCCGCCCAGATGAGCGAGCCCGCGCCGATCAATCCCGCCGCAATCAGCGAATACAGGCCGACGGCCAGCAGGGGTCGGAGTCGGCCGCTCCCGCCAAAATCCGCCACCAACGTTGAGGTCAGTCGGGGCGCGCAGCGCACCGCTGCCAGCGCCACCGCGCCCGCCCATGCCGCGGTTGCCACCAGCCACGCCAGTCCGAACCGGCTCCACAATTCCCGCCAGGATCCGCTCCAAAGCAGCCACAGGTCCTGGCGTACCGGCTCGAAGATGAACCCGGACCGGACGGAAAACCACGGCGTTCGCCGCCGCGCCTCCAGCCATTGCAGCACCGCGCTCCGGCCCCAAGGCATCAGCACGTAGAGCGCGGCCACGAGGACCGGCGCGAGGAACGCCGGGGCCTTCCAAGCCAGCGCGGCCGCCCCGGCCACCACCGGCGCGCCGCGCAGCACCGCCACCGTCCGGGCCACCGCCCGGCCCCGCGCCAGCGCCTCCGCCTCGTCGATCCGGAAGTGGGGAAAAAGCGTGCGCCAGTACAACCGTGCCGCCCGCACCTCGCCGCCGCTCCCCGCCACTCCGCCGGCCGCCAGCACCTGGCCGAGACTGAGCAGGGCGCACCCGGCCATCCAGCCGGCCACCCACTCCCGCCAGCCCGGCGGGCCCTGCCATTGCCGGACCGTGACGGCGAGGCCCGCCACTCCCGCCAGGAACAGAATCCAGCCGATGGCCCTTCCGGCCGGGAGCGGCAGCCGGAACCGCCAGCGTACCGCCGGGGATGCCGCGGGCGCCGGCGGGACCGAAACCAGCACCCCCGCCGCGTGCGCCTGCAGCACCAGTTCGTAGAAATCCCGCAGGGGCGGACAACGATTCTCACCGATCATCCGCGCCAGCACCTCCGGCACCGTCTGCTCGGCCGTGAATCCGTCGACGAGCAGCGCCGCCTGCGCCGGCGTGACCACCAGGCGCCGGAATCCCCCCGCGGAACGCATCACGGCCCACCCCCGCTCGGGCGCGTCGCACCGCACCGGTCCGTTCAGCCGCAGCCGGGCGGACGAAAGCAGTTCTTCTTGCGTCATGGTGGCCGGAAAGGGTCGAACCGAAATCTGCGCAGACCGCCCTCCGCTGCAACTGCGATCGCGCCGGTCGCCAGTCGCCGACCGACCGATTTTCTTCGTCTGAAGTGATCTGGCCCAAGCTCGCCTTCGGCCTTCAGCGCCGGGCCGGCGCGAGCGCCACGCGCAGGCCGACGAAATTACAGCGTTTCAAAGGCGCATAACGCCCGCGGCGAGCCACCCGACAATAATCGATCGGGAAATTCCAACTCCCTCCACGGACGACCCGGCTCGATCCATTCTTCGCCCCCGTCGGATCCATGACGCTACCACCCGGATAGCTCCCGTAGTAGTCCAGACACCATTCCCAAACATTGCCATCCATCACGTAGAGCCCCCATCGATTCGGCTGTTACTGCCCGACGGGTTGGGTCCGGCCACCGCA
>JBJKRV010000634.1:0-5493 GCA_046704465.1 Opitutaceae bacterium
CGTCGAGGCCGATGTTGACGAGTCCGTAGGTGTCCGCGCCGACCGGCGCCAGGCCCGGGTCGATGATGATCTGCTCCGGCCGGCGCCGGGCCCGGGTGATGAGCAGCTCCACAAAATGCCGGGCGGCCGTGTGGGCATCGGCCGCGCTCATGCACTGCGCCGTGCCGCCGGGCATGAATCGCTCCGACGCCATGACCACGGCACAGGTGTCGTACTCCTCGATCAGCTCCAGCATCTCCTCGAGATGCTCCCGGGAGGCGGCCAGCGAATTGACGATCGGTGCTCCGCTGCGGCTGCGGTCATAGTGCCGCAGTGCGACCCGATGGTAGGCGACGGACGGATTGTCGAAACTGATCGGGACCGGGGTGGCCTCCTGGATGGCCGGGATGACCTCGGGCAGGAAGGCCAGCATTTCGTCCCGTTTCACCTGGATGCGCTGCGTGCCGTCCAGGTTGAGGGTGAGATACCGGACACCGAGGTCGGCCTGCAGTCGCGCCAATTTTTGATAGCCGACCACGTCGCGTTCCGCGAAGGCCTGCCGGGCACGAGCGTAGGAGTTGTTCATCAACTCTCCGATGACGTTGAGGACGCCGTGGTTCATGGTGGGGAAACTCCGGTCGGCTTTTCGTCGGCACCGGCAGGTCCACCGGCCGTCCGGGCCGCATGATCCCGGCCCAGCCAGAAATTGGCCCACGACGACGTGCCGCGGAGCGCCTGGTTCTGGACCACCGGCGCGTGCGCGAGCAATTCCGCCTCGCGGCCGTCGTGGCGGAGGCGTTCATAGGCGCGCAGCCAGATGCAGTCGCCAAAGCCGGCGACCTCGCAACGCCCATCGTGGGTCCCGCCGCAGGGGCCATTGCGTTGGTTCTTGGCGCATTGTGATTCCGGGCAAAGAAAGGCGATTTCCGGCAACGAGCAGTCGCCGCAATCCTTGCACCGGAACAGCGCGGCCTTGCTGAGGTGCTCGACCGCCCGGAGGAGCGCCGGACCCTGGGCGGGGTCGGCGGCGCCCGCGCAGACTTTCCCGCCCCAGCGACTCAGCGTCCGGCCCGGAGTAAACGCCAGCCCATGGGTCCACTTGGCGGCCGCGTAGCCCAGGCCGACGTGCCGCGAGGTACTTCCCCGCGCGGATCCGCGGGTGCTCGGATCGGCGAGGCCGGTACCGGCCTCGGCGGCATAGTAGTAGAACTCTCCCGGCCGCGAATAGGCGATCTCGCGGGCAAACTGCCTCCAGTCGTCAGGTCCAAACTGGCGCAGGATGGCGAGGATCCGTTCCACGGCCGCGAAATTGTAGACTCCGCCCAGATAGGCGCCGCGACAGCCGACGCCGCGGCAGATCGCGATCTGCTTGGCGGCCAGCTCCAGGAAAAACTCCCGGCCGCCATCGGGGCCGCGTCCGCGTTCCTCGCAGATCCGGAGCAGTTCCGGCGACACCACCACGCCCGGAATGTGGCCGTCGTGAAAGAGCCGGGCCACCCGGGGGTTGAGGACGTACACGTTGCCGATCAGCGGCGCGTGCGCCATGCCGTGTCGGTCCATGTACAGGCGCAGCTCGTGCAGCTTGCGCGTGTCGTAACCGATCTGGTTGATGATGAACCGGGCCCCGCAAGCGACCTTCTTCCCGAGCTTGAGGTACTGCGGCATCACCTCGCCCTCGAGCAGCTTGTAGGTGGTGGTGACCGCCCCGATCAGGAAGCTGGTCTGCTCCAGACGGGCGCCGGTTCCGCGCCGTCCCCCCGCGCGGGAATCCAGACCCTGGTTCATCTGCTCCAACAGCGCGATCAGGCCGACCGAATCCAGGTCGAACACCGGCTTCGCCTGACCGCCGTTGCCCCCGACCGGATAATCGCCGGTCATGGCCAGAATGTTGTGAAAACCTTCGCTGTGCAGCGCCCACGCCTCGCTCTCAAGGCCGTTGCGGTTGAGATCCTTGCACGTGAGGTGAATCACCACCTCCTTGCCGGCGTAGAGGATCGGCTTGCCGAGCGCCTGCGGCGCCAACTGCGGATTGCCGCCGGCGTTGTCGGTGATCGAGACCCAGTCGATGTCCGGGCACTCCACCAGTTGGTTGGCAAAATCGCGGGTCTTCACCGCGCCGCGCTCCGCCATCGACCCGCGCACCGAGACCAGTTCGCTTCCGATGAGAAAGCGCGAGGGTTGCCCGAGCTTTTCCGCCAGCGTGAGCATGGCCGCCGATCTCGTGCGAGGGCCCCGACTCAGGGCGCCGCCGCCTCCAGTTCCCGCCGGATCGCGTCGGCCACGTCCGCCGGAGACCCCGGCCGCTCTGCCGCCTCACCCCAGCGCCATTGGGCCAGAAAGTCATCCGAGTTCGTGAGACCCTGTTGCTGGGCGGCCGCGTCGATCCGGGCCGTGAAGCGCGGCGGCAGATCCACCTTCACCTCGTCGAAATCGTCCCACGCCTTTACCTGCGAGGGGAGGTCCCGCCAGTAAAGTACCTGGTACTTCGAGGTCGCCGACGCCGGCCGCGCCGGTGCGCTGGTGGAAACCGCGGGCGAAGGCGTCACCCCCCGCCTGGCCGTCGGAACCGGCGGCGGCCCCTTGTCCACCAGATAAAGGAACAGGTCCACCGCCGCGGCCGCGTCCGCGCCGTAGCCATCGGCGCCAATCTCGTCCGCGAACATCTGGCTGATCGGCGCCCCGCCGATCGCCATCTTGATGTGCCCCAGGCCGCGCCCCTGGAAGCCGTCGATGACCGTCTTCATGTAGGTCATCGTGGTGGTCAGCAGAGCGCTCATGCCGACGATGTCGGGTTTGAACTCGTCGGCAGCGGCGAGGAATTTGTCCAGGTTCTGGTCGACGCCGATGTCCTTGACCACGAAGCCGGCGCCTTCGGCCATCATGCAGACAAGGTTCTTGCCGATGTCGTGGAGGTCGCCGCGCACGGTCCCCATGAGGAGGCGGCCGGTGGCGCCGCTGTCGGCGCCGTGCGCGGAAAGCAGCGGCTTGAGCACGGCCATGCCGGCCTTCATCGCGCGCGCGGCGATGAGTACCTCGGGCACGTAGAGGACGTTGTGTTTGAAGTCCTCGCCCACGACGCTCATCCCCGCAATGAGACCCTGCTGCAGAATCTCCTGGGCCGTGCGCCCCTCGGCGAGGGCATCCTTGGTCATCTGTTCGACGTCCTTGGCTTTGCCCTCGTAGAGGCTCTGGTTCATCAACGCATAATCAGGCATGGGCGGGCGGGGGTTGAGGATGGTGCGGGCCGGACGGGCCGGGTTGGGTCAGGCTTTGCCAAAGTGGGCGTCGTTGAATTCCTTCAAGGCGGCGAGCATCGCCTGGATGTTCTGCCGCGGCATGCCCGGGCTGGTGCCGCCGCCGACGGACAGGATGATGTGCTCCCCACCGCTCTTTTCCAAAACGTCGAGGGTGGCGGCCCGCACCTCCTCCGGCGTGCCCCGGACCCCCACCTCGAGCGGATTGACATTACCCATGAGACAAATGCGGCCGCCGACCCGTGCCTTCACGTCGGCGATGTCCGTCTGCTTGCCCCAGTTCAGCACCTGGAAGCCGGCATCCGGCAGATGCTCGAGGCACGCTTCGATCGAGGCGTCATTGTGGTAAACCTTCACCCAATCCGGCGGAAACGCCTCGCAGATCCGCTTCAGGTAGGGGTGGCAGAATTCCTGGTAATGGTCCTCGTTCACGAAGCCGACGATGTCGTCGAGAATGAAGATCCCCTCCACCGTCGGGCCCATGGCCTTCGCCTGGGCCTTCAGCCAGTCGATGATCAGCCGCGTGCACAGGTCGAGGAGCTTGTGCGCGCCCTCCGGTTGCTCCACCAGATCGATCATGAAGTCGGTGGTGCTGCGCACGAAGCCGGCGGTGCACATCGGTCCGCGCGCCGTCGCCAGCGGCAGGATCTCGCCGGTGTCGAGGATGCGCTGCCGGTGCATCTTCATCCGGTGGAGCGACAGGGCCATGAACGCATCGGCCTCCACCTCGTAGGGCGGGAAGTTGTCGATGTCCTCCAGATGGTACAGCGTGTGATATTCGCTCGGGGTGTTGTCCTGCCAGAATTTGATCTTGGCCCCGAGCACCGAGGGCTCGGCCGCCATGCCGTACTCCATCCACCACGACGGGACGAAGATGATGTCGGGATACTCCTGGTGGATCTTCAGGTGCGCCTGAAACCACACCTCGGGATCAAGGAAGAAATCGAGGTGGTTGATGCCCAGGTAGCCGGGAATCCACGGGCTGTCGATGATGAGCGCCATCGGCACCCGCTCGAGTTTCTCGAGGCGGGCGGCCTGCTTGAAGATCTGCCATTGTTCGGGTTTCATGGGGCCTTGGGAGTGAAATTGGGGTGAGAGTGACTCGGGGCGGACCGTCAGGGCGTGATCAGGATCTCGCGGTCGGTGATCTCCAGTTGCACGCCCGCGGCCGCGGCCGCCTCCTGCAACGCCGCCGGCAGCATGACGACGGGATCGGCGCTGACGTCGAGGCGCCGCATGAGACCGTCGCCCTTCTTCGCGCCGACGCGCAGGGTGATCTTCAGGCCGCGGCGCTTGCAGGCCACGCGCGTGCCGTCCGGCAGGGCGGCGTACATGGGCGCCAGAAAGGCATCGATATAGTGGACGCCGATGCCGGATTTGTCCGGCGTGGAGGGGGGCAGCTTCCCGGCGGCAGCCGGATTGATGTCGCAGAGTTTGGTCATGGGATGGAGGCCGCCGCGCCGGTCGGCCGGAACGCGGTCTGGCGCAGGGCAAAATGAATGGTTTCGAGGGCCACCCCCCAATTATGCAGCCGGCTGTCGGCATTGCAAAAGCAGCCGGACGGAGCGGAGGGGCGCGTCCAAGTCAGTATCTCGTCGAGGGGCCGACCCAGCAGCGGTTTTTCCGTCGCGATGGCCTCGAGCAGGGCGTCGGCGGCGTCCAGGTACGCGCACATTTGGGTGTGGCCGACGTCCCCGGGCGCGGGGCGGCAGTCGGCGCGCAAGACCATGCCTCCGTCCTGGGGCGGGCTGACGACCACCACATAGTCGAAAGCCAGCGGCCGGCCGAGATTGGAGCAGGTCGTGCCGTCGAAACGAAAGGAAGCCTCGATCGCCCCGTCGGCGCACGGCTGCAGTCGCACCCGCTCGCCGGCCCAGCGGCGGAGCGCCCGCAGATTGGTGCGGTAGACCGCGATTGACCCGTCCGCCGCGCCCACCGCCCCGCCGGCGGGTCGGCTTTGAGCGCCACCGCCGCCGGGCTCGAGCGGCCGGTACGGCACCCGCCGGTACTGGCAGGGGGCGAGCGAACAGCGTTCACAGGGCACCAGGCGGGCGGCCGCGGCCGCATCCGCGACGCGCGTCGTGAGGCCAAAGACGCCCAACAATGACTTCTTCGGTCGCAGCATCCCGCTGGAAAGAACCGTAAACGGTTCCGGAAAGGTTTGCGGTCGGCCCCGCGTGATCAGTTCAAACAGCCGGTTCTGATCGGTCACGGTCCAGCCCGAGTATCCCGGGCTGTAGTGCGGCACGGCCATCAAACC
>JBJKRV010000635.1:0-5886 GCA_046704465.1 Opitutaceae bacterium
GGTGCCTGTCTCCGCCTGCACCGTTTTTCGGAGGCGGTCGACTATTACCGTCGGGCGCTGGCCCTACATCTCGATTATCCCGACATCCACACCAATCTTGGCGATGCGCTTGTGCGCGCCGGCCGTCCGGCGGAAGCGGTCGGGGAATACGAGACGGCGTTGCGGATGACGCCCGGTTCGGCGGAGGCCGAATACCACCTTGCCAACGCCCTGGCGCAGGCGGGTCAGGCGCCGGCGGCGGTGCGACATCTGGAGGCGGCGCTGCGGCTGCGGCCGGACTATGCCCAGGCGGCGAACAACCTCGGCAACCTGCTCGAGCGGGCCGGCGACCTGCCCGGCGCCATCGCCCAATACGAGGCCGCATTGCGGGACGATCCGCGCATGGCGGTCGCGCACGACAACCTGGGCAGCGCCCTGCTGCAATTGGGCCGTCTGGATGGGGCGCAGGCCCAGTTCGAGGCGGCATTGCGCCTGCAGCCGGATTTCCTCGCCGCCGCCCGCGACCTCGGCGTGATTCATCTCCGTCGTGGCCAGCCGGACCAGGCCCGGGTGTTGTTCGAGCGGGTCTTGGCCGCGAATCCGGGCGATATCGTCGCCCATTACAACCTCGGGTGCGCCCTGATGCAATTGGGACGGTGGTCAGACGCGAAGGTGGAGTTTGAAGCCGTGCTGCGAGTCCGCCCGGATTTTGAGCCCGCGCGGCAGAACCTCGAGCGGATCAAAGGCGGGCGATGATCGATGGGCAGCCGGCGCGGATTCGGCCAATCACCCCTTGACGATGCGCCGGTAGGCGCGGGGCGGGCATCCCATCACCCGCCGGAAGCAGCGGGTGAAATAGTACGCATCGTCATAGCCGACCTCGGCGGCGATGGCGGCCACGGATTGGTCGGTGGTGTCGAGCAGGCGGCAGGCCCGTCGGATGCGTTGACGGATGAGGTAGTCGATCGGCGCGTGCCCGGTCTGCCGCCGAAAGAGCTGGGAAAAATGCGGGACCGACAGGCCGGCGGCCGCCGCCAGTTCCTGCAACCGGTGGGGCCGGGCGAAACCTTCTCGCAACTGCCCGCGCACGGAAGCGACCCGCTCGGCCGCCGAACGCGCCGGCGCGGCCATCGCCCAGATCCGGGCGGCCGTGCAGAACGAGGCGCGCAGCGCGGCCGCGGCCGCGGTCAGTTGGGGAAGGGCGTAGCCGAGTTCGAGTTCGGCGTAGACGCGATCAAGCTTCAGGTCGGCCAATTGGTCGGGCGGCAGGTGGCCGATGGCGCCGGGTCTGGCGGCCCAGCCGAGTTGTTCGCGCCAAGCCGCGGCCTCGTCGCCGGTGAAATGCACCCAGCCGATGGTCCACGGATGAGATTCATCCGCCCCGTAGGCATGCGGACGGCGCGCCTCCAGCCAGACAACGTCGCCGGCCCGCATCGGGGTCTCAGGAAAGTCGGGCCCGCGCACCCAGCCGGCGCCGGTCAGGCAAATGATGATCAGGTGGGTGGAGACGCCCCCCTGACGTTCGACGTAGTGGCCGGCGGCGTGCGGGAAATAGCCGGCGTCCGTCACCAGCAGGCCGCGCAACAGGGAATGACGCAGGGCCTGGCGCCGCACCGGCTCCGGCACGACGACCAGATGCTGGCCGGCGAAGCCCTCGCGACGGTGGGGATTCGTCATGGCATAAGATCGTGCAGGTTTTTCCGCGGGGCGTCCATTGCGAAGGGGCCGCATAAGGGCTTAAGATATGGCGAAACTGTCGCTCATGCCCCCGCCCGTCTCTGTTCGCCGGCAGTCGGTGATCCTGCCCACCTATGAGCCGCAGGCACCCGACCGGAATCCGATGTTTCTCGAGAAGCGGGTCTACCAGGGATCCAGCGGGCGCGTCTATCCGCTGCCATTCACGGATCGCATCGCCGAACGCGCGACGCCGCGGGCCTGGGAAGCGGTGTTCCTGGAGAACGACTACCTGCGGGTGATGATCCTGCCGGCGCTGGGCGGACGCATCCACCGGATCACTGACAAGACGAACGGCTACGATCTGATCTACCACCAACCGGTCATCAAGCCGGCCCTGGTCGGGCTGGCCGGGCCGTGGATCAGCGGCGGGGTGGAGTTCAACTGGCCGCAGCATCACCGGCCGTCGACGTTCATGCCGGCCGACCTCGAGATCGAGCACGGCCCGGATCGCTCGGTCACCGTCTGGCTGTCCGAACACGATCCCATGGCCCGCATGAAGGGCATGCACGGGGTCTGCCTGCATCCGGGGCGGGCCTACGTGGAACTGAGGGTGCGGGCTTACAACCGGACGTCCGACGTGCAGACCTTCCTGTGGTGGGCCAATGTCGCCACGCGGGTGCACGAACGGTACCAGTCGTTCTTTCCTCCCGACGTGGCGTATGTGGCCGACCACGCCAAGCGGGCGATGAGTGCGTACCCGCTCTGCCGCGGCCGCTATTACGGGGTGGATTACGCGGCACGGGGCCGCGACGGGGTGCCGGCCGACGAGGTTCCACGACAGTTCTTGCCCGGCCACTGCAAACCCAGAATTCAGAACCAGGAATCCAATCCCCCGGAATCGTGTCCCTCCTACCGCCCGGACGACCTATCCTGGTATGCCAACATTCCCGTCCCCACCTCGTACATGTGCATGGGCAGCCGGGAGGATTTCTTCGGCGGCTTTGATCATGCGGCACGGGCGGGCCTCATCCACATCGCCGATCACCGCATTGCACCCGGCAAGAAGCAGTGGACGTGGGGCAATCACGAGTTTGGCTATGCCTGGGATCGCAACCTGACCGATCCGGACCAGCACGGTGTGCATGGGCCGTATATCGAGCTGATGGCCGGGGTCTTCACCGACAACCAGCCGGATTTCTCGTTCCTGCAGCCAGGGGAAACCAAGCGTTGGAGCCAGTATTGGTATCCGATCCGGGAGATCGGACCGGCGCAGCAGGCCTATCTGGAGGCCGCCGTGAGTCTGCGAGTGGAAGCCGCCGGGGTGCAGGTGGGCGTGGCCGTGACCGCCTCGTACCGTCGCGCCGTGGTGCGGCTGGAAAAGCGCGGACGCGTCTGGAGGCGTTGGGTCCGGGATTTGGCTCCCGATCGGCCGCTGGTGGTCCGGCAGAGGCGGCCCCGGCGCGCGCGGATCGCCGACCTGGCGTTGAGCGTGGTCGACGCCGAAGGTCGCCTGCTGCTGCGTTACGAGCCAAAGCCGAGAATGCCTGGTGCCGTGCCCCCGCCCGCCCGGGAACCCCCCTCGCCGGAAGCAACCACCAGCGCGGACGAACTCTATCTTACCGGACTGCACCTGGAGCAGTATCGTCATGCCACCCGGCAGCCGGAGACCTACTGGCGCGAGGCGCTGCGACGCGATTCCGGCGACGCGCGCTGCAACCTCGCGCTGGGGCGGTGGCATCTGCGCCGCGGGGAATTGGGCGAGGCCGAAAGGTTCCTGCGGGCGGCCGTCGCGCGGCTGACGGAGCGCAACCCCAATCCGGCGGACGGCGAGGCGTATTATCAACTCGGCCGGTGCCTGCGCCACCAAGGACGCGACGGGGAGGCGTACGACGCGTTCTACAAGGCGACCTGGAACCAGGCATGGCAGGCCGCCGGCTATCACGCCCTCGCGGAGATCGATTGCACCCGCGGCGATTGGCTGGCGGCGCTCGATCATCTCGACCGTGCCCTGACGGCCAACGCCGACAACCTGCGCGCCCGGGACCTCAAGGCGATTGTGCTGCGAAAACTCGGTCGCGCGACGGAGGCCGCCGCGGTGTTGAAGGCGACGTTGGCACTCGATCCGCTCGACTGGTGGGCACGTCACTTGCGCGGCGAGAAGATCCGGTGCGACACCCAGGTCCGCCTGGATCTTGCACTCGACTGTGCGCGCGCCGGCCTTTTTGCGGAGGCGTTGGGCGTGCTGGAGGCGGCGACGCCTGAAGCGCGCAGCGGCACGGCGCCGCTGGTGGAATATTATCGCGCCTGGCTGCAGATGCGCCAGGGAAACCGGTCCGCCGCTCTCCAAGCGCTGCGGGCGGCGTCCCGCGCGCGGCCGGATTATTGCTTTCCCGCCCGGTTGGAGGAGATCGCGATTCTGGAGGCGGCCATACACATGAGTTCGCGCGATGGTCGCGCCCCGTTTTTTCTCGGCAACCTGCTGTATGACCGGCGCCGTCACCGAGAGGCGATCGCGTTGTGGGAACGCGCCGTGCGCCTGGAGCCGGGCAATGCCGTCGCGTGGCGCAACCTTGGCATCGGCTATTTCAACGTCCTGCGGCAGCCGGCCAGGGCGCGGAGGGCTTACGAAAGGGCGTTCCGCGCGCGGCCGGACGACGCCCGGGTGCTGTTTGAACGTGACCAGTTGTGGAAGCGTCTCGGGGTCGCCCCGCCCCGCCGCCGGCGCGAACTGGAACGGAACGGGCGATTGGTGGTGGCGCGCGACGATTTGTCGGTCGAACTGTGCGCGCTGTACAACCAGACGGGACGCCCCGACCTGGCGCTCGGGATTGTCAGCCGGCGCAAGTTCCAGCCATGGGAGGGGGGCGAAGGGCAGGCGCTGGGCCAGCATGTCCGCACCCACCTCTGCCTGGGCCGGGCCGCACTGCGGGCCGGCAACCCCGGCGAAGCCCGGAAGCAGTTCGAAGCGGCGCTCGGGGCGCCGGAGAATCTGGGTGAGGCCCGGCATCTGTTGGCCAATCAGAGCGACGTCCGCTTTTGGCTGGGGGAAGCGTGTGCGGCGCAGGGCGACACGGCGACGGCCCGCGAACAGTGGACCTCGGCGGCCACGTTCACGGGCGATTTTCAGGAGATGAGCGTACGGCCATTCTCCGAGATGACCTATTACTCGGCGCTTTCCTGGCAGCGGCTGGGCCAGGCCGCTCGGGCCCGCCGACTGTGGCGTGATCTCCTGGCCCATGCGCGACGGCTGGCGATGACGCCGGCCGCGATCGACTATTTCGCCACTTCGCTGCCCACGATGCTGCTGTTCGAGGACGACCTGCAGGCCCGTCAGCTGACCACCGCGCTGTTCTTCGAAGCCCAGGCGCGCCTGGGCCTGGGCGAACGGGTGATCGCGCGGCGCCTGTTGCGACGCGTGCTCAAACTTGACCCCAACCATGCGCCGGCCGCCGATCTCGCATCGACGCTCTCCGGTCTTCGCTGACTCGTGCATTCGAGCGCACCATGGAATGACGGCGTCGGAACTGTCGCGACCGACCGGACGTTGCGGTTGGGGACCGGCCGGATTGCGGTGGGCGCGCCGGGAGGTGGGAGACTGAATTCGCTGCCCGGACGATGGCGATTGGCGCCGGGCCCTGGGGATGCCGGCGTGAAGGCGCGGGGGTTCACCCACATTCTGTCCGAGCGCATCCGCCTGCCCGGTTCGCCGCTCATCCGGAAGAAGGTGGCATTGACGCCGGCACCGGTGCGCGGATTGCTGTTCGCGCCGACCCAACCTCCGGCGCGGCGATTCGTGAGATGCGGATCCGCGACCCATTAGTCCCTCACCCCTGACCCATGCAAACCACCCGGCGATTTAACCCAAAACCAGTACGATGGGGCCTGATCGGCGCCCTGGCTTTGTTGGCAGCCTCGTGTTCCACCCTGCCGCCGGGCGGTGCCGCCCAGCCGCGAGCGGGCGCATACCAGCCGCGGCACCTTGACGCCTACGCCATCGGCGCCGACCTGTCGTTCCTGCGCGCGGCCGAGGCTCACGGCGCGCAGTTCAAGGACGACGGCGTGGTGAAGCCGGGCCTGCAGATTTTCCGCGATCATGGCTACAACTGGATCCGGCTGCGGCTGTTCGTCCACCCGACGCGGCTGCCCAACGACCTGGATTACACGCTGGCGGAGGCGCGCGCAGCCAAGGCGCTGGGCTACAAACTCCTGCTCGACCTGCACTATTCGGAT
>JBJKRV010000636.1:0-2672 GCA_046704465.1 Opitutaceae bacterium
TCACCGAGCGCCGTCAGCCAGGACCGCCCCGCGGTCACCCAGCTGACCCCCGCCCAGTGGATTGCCTACACGCAGAAGCTCACCAGCGCCTATGCGATCAGCCCCCCGGTGCCAACGCCACCGGCCAGCACCGGCGCCACCGCCTATGGCACGTGGTACCCGCAGGCCGTGACGAACAAGGCCATCTACGACTGGACCAGCATCAGTCTCGATTCGGCCAACATCGCCAGTCAGAACGCGCGCACCTACCATATCGAGTTCCAGCAGCAGTTGCCCTTCGGCTTCAATTTCGACTTCGGCTGGTTCCGCCAGGAACTGACCTCCTGGACCAACCGCCCGCTGGGCAGCGGCAACAATCCGCTGGGCATCTTCGTCGACAACAACCTGTACGAACTCAACGGCCAGCCCAATCCCTACTTCGGCAGCCCGTACGTCAACAACTACGAATCGACCGTGGGTTGGTCCTACGAGCGCAACAACAACTTCCGCGCCCTGCTGGCCTGGGAGCACGATTTCACCAAGGACTCCAACTGGACGCGCTGGCTGGGCCGGCACCGGTTCCTGGCGTTCTGGACCCGCCAGCAGGACTACACCGATTCGCACACCTACATCGAATCCTTCAACGGCGGCGATCCGCGGTTCCTGCCCAACACCAACACCAGTCCGCCGAACAACTTCAGCTACACGGGTGCCCACAACTTCTGGCGCAATTATTACGTGGGCAAAAACCCCAACGGCATCGTGCAGTACTCTCCGGCGCCCGGCAGCTCGGGCTTCGGTCTGGGGTCACAGCTGGTCCAGGTCTATAACTGGAGCACCAATTCCTACGACAACGCCACCGTCAATCTCGCCGCCAACCAGTACGCCGGCGGCGGCCTGCAGAACCTGATCGACGACGCCCGCAGCGTCGCCTGGCAGGGCTACCTGTGGAACGACCGCATCCTGCCCACCCTGGGCTGGCGCCGCGACAACCTGAGCATCCAGGCCACGAACCTGTCGGGCCTGCACACCTCGAACGAATATCAGAACGGCTACGCCGTCCCGGGTCTCGAGTACCGCCTGGGCCCGACCTTCTATGTCGCCGGCAACACCAAGACCCTCGGGGGCGTGATCAAGCCCTTCAAGAATTGGAACGTCATCGACAACGCGGCTGACAACGGCAATTGGTTCGCCGACTTCATCCGCGGCCTGAGCTTCCACCTCAACAAGTCGGACAACTTCACCGCCCCGAGCGGCATCTCCTACGACTTCTTCGGCAACCGGCTCGGCAAGCCGCAGGGCACGGGCAAGGACTGGGGCATGGGCCTGAGCATGTTCCACAACAAGCTCTACCTGAACCTCGACTGGTACGAGTCCGACGACAAGAATGCGCCGCAATCGTCGGCCGGCACGCCGATCGGCCGCATCGAGCGCATCGACACCAGCGACTTCCGCTCCTGGGCCGATTGGGTGGTGCGCATCCGCGACGGCCAGGACCCGACCTCGCCGGACTTTGCCAACAACAGCATCACCCCGCTGACCCCGACGGACGAAGCCAACATCGCGAAGATCATGCAACTGCCCTACGACTGGCCGACCTATCGCGTGGCCGGCACCGAGACGGACAAGTCCAAGGGCATGGAAGCCTCGCTCATCTACAACCCGATGAGCACTTGGACGATGAAGCAGGACGTGGGCAAGCAGGTCTCGACCTATAGTGACGTTGCCTCCCAGATCACCGACTGGCTGGCGGTGCGCATGCCGATCTGGACCAGCACCACGGCGCCCGACATGCCGGCCCTGGTCACCATGGCCAACGGCAGGCAGCTCGCGCTGCAGAACTTCTGGACGGGCTACGGGTGGACGGGCGACGCGCTCAACACCAACACCAACGGCTGGACGAGCCCGTCCGGGTTCTACAACACCTCGGTGGCGTCGGTCATCTACGCAGCGCTCGCGGGGCAGAACACCCAGGTGCCCAACGAGCGCAAGTGGACCGTCAACTACATCACCAACTACGCCTTCACGCACGGCCGGCTGAAGGGCTGGTCGGTGGGCGGCGCCCTGCGCTGGTACGACAAGGCCATCGTCGGGTACTACGGCAGCACCAACCCCGCCGACTACACCCACCCCAGTCCCGGCGCCTCCGTCATGGTCAAACCGGACATCGGCCGGCCGATCTACACGCCGGCTGAAACTCACATCGACTTGTGGGTCGCCTACACGACCGAGCTGCCGAAAATCTTCGGCCAGCACGTCCGCGCGCAGTTCCAGTTCAACGTCCGTGACCTCACGCAAAGCGGCGGCATCCTGCCAATCCTGTACAACTTCGACGGGACGCCGGCGGAATACCGCATTGTGGATCCGCGGACGTTCTTCTTCACCACGACGCTGACCTTCTGAGCTGGTTCCCCGAAGCCGTCTACCTGACCCGGCTTCGGATGGGGAAAATCCAGGGCCTTCCGGTCGCGACCGGAAGGCCCTTTTCTTTTGTGCCGGAAAATGCGGTTTCGCCGGGACGACGTAACGCATCGTCACCCCGGCGGTTTGACTCCCGGCCGGCGAGCTCCTCCTGTCTCTCCCATCCTTTGGGTGGTGTGTCCGGGCTGTGTTGGTGTCCCGGCCCGCGTCTGGAGCGGGTCGGAGCCCTGCCTTGGCGGAAATTCCCCCGCTCCCGGCGTATGATTTCCACG
>JBJKRV010000637.1:0-2669 GCA_046704465.1 Opitutaceae bacterium
GGTGCGCACGTTCCAGGGCGGCCTGCCGGTCGTGGTGCCGTCCAGTTCGTGCGCGGCGATGGTCTTCCACGGGTCATTGCTCGCGTTCGAGCATGAGGCGGACCTGCCGGCGGTGACCGAGTTGGCCGGGCGCACCTGGGAGCTGGCGGACTATATCGTCAACGGCCTTGGCGTGACGAGCTGGCCCGGCCGGCTGGACGCATCGATCGCCTTTCACCGGTCGTGCCACACCCGCGGGACCCAGAGTGCAGCGGCCGCGGCGACGCTGCTGCGCACGATCGCCGGCGTGTCGGTGGCGGAGTTTGGCGAGGCGGAGCAGTGCTGCGGCTTCGGGGGCACGTTTTCAGTGACGATTCCCAATATTTCGGAGGCCATGGGCCGGTTGAAGCTCGATCAAGTGCGCGCGGCCCCGCCCCTATTGCTGGTGGGGGACGACACGAGCTGCCTGATGCACCTCTCCGGCCTGGCCGAAAAGGCGGGCCAGCCGGTGCAACACCGGCATCTGGCCCAGGTGCTGCGCGACGCCCTCAAGAACGGTGGATTGCTCCCGGAGTCATGAAGGTCCAGCCGATCGACCGGTTCGCCGTCCAACTGCCCGCCGAAAAGCGGGAGTCGGTCTACAAAAGCACGAAGCTGACGCATGAGAAGCGCACGGCGATGCTCTTCAGCCAGTACGCCGATCCCGACGGCCTGCGCCGGACGGCCGGTGCGATCAAGCAGCACGCCATCGAACACCTGGACACGCTGCTGCCGCAGGTGGAGGCGCAGCTCAAGGCGAACGGGGCGCGGGTGCATTGGGCGGTGGACGCGGGGGCGGCCTGCCGCCAGGTGCTCGCCATCCTGCAGGCGCGGGGCGCCACGCGGATCGTGAAGTCGAAGACGATGGTGAGCGAGGAGATCGAGCTCGCGCATTTTCTGGAGCAGCACGGCGTCGAGTGCCTGGAAACGGACCTCGGCGAGTTCATCATCCAGATCGATCACGATCATCCCAGCCACATCGTGCGGCCGATCATCCACAAGAACCGCCGCGAAGTGGCGACCAGCTTCGAACGCGAGGGCCTCGGCGCCTACAACGACGAGCCGGCGGTGATCACGCGCCGGGCGCGGGAGTTCATGCGGAAAAAATACCTGGCGGCCGACGTGGGCCTGACCGGGGCCAATTTCATCGTGGCCGAGAGCGGCCGGATGGTGCTGGTGACCAACGAGGGCAACTCGCGCTTCAGCCTGGCGGCCCCCAAGTGCCACATCGCGCTGATCGGCATCGAGAAGGTCGTGCCGCGCGACCGCGACCTCGCGGTGCTGCTCAACCTGCTGGCCCGCTCCGCCACCGCCCAGCAGCTCTCGGTCTACACCGAATTCATCCGCGGGCCCCGCGCGCCTGGGCAGGCCGATGGACCCGAGGAGATGCATGTCATCTTCGTCGACAACGGCCGCAGCGAGGTGCTGGCGAGCGAGTGCCGGGAAATCCTGCGCTGCATCCGCTGCGGGGCCTGCATGAACGTGTGCCCGGTGTACCGGCAGACGAGCGGGCACGCCTACCGCAGCGTGTATCCGGGCCCGGTGGGCGCGGTGCTGTCGCCGTTGCTGGCCGGGGAGCGGTTCCTCGATCTGGCCGACCTGCCGAAGGCGTCGAGTCTCTGCGGGGCCTGCAACGAGGTCTGCCCGGTCAACATTCCCATCCCCGACCTGCTGCTGCGGTTGCGGGACAAGGGTCACCGCGAGGGCGCCACCTCGCCGGGCCTGCCGCCGATGGGGCCTTGGGCTTGGATGGCATCGCAGCCGGCCGCATGGAAGACGGCCCTGGTTGGCGGCCGGATGCTCAACCATGTGCCGACACGCCTCATTCCCGTGCCGGCCCTGCAATCCTGGGCATCCCGCCGCACGCTGCCGCCATGGCGGGGGGGTGAATTCCGCAAGTGGATGAAGGCGAGGCGAAGGAGGGCGGAGCCATGAGCGACGATCGCGAGGTCATCCTGGGCCGCGTGCGGGCGGCGCTCGCGCCGCTGAGCCACCGCGCGGATTATCCAGCCTATCCCGATGACGCGGCGGTGATGCACAGGCTGATCGACGGCCGGGATCCGTGGGCCGTGTTCTGCGAGCGCACGAAGCTGGTCAACGGCGAGGGGATCGACCGCATCGAGGACGTGGTGGCCATGCTGAAGGCGGACCAGCGGCTGCATGGCTATTGCGATCCCGCCCTTTGGCCGCGGCTGGCTCCGGCGTTCGGCGCGGAGTTCAAGGTCGAGACTGACTTTGATCGCGCCCGGATCGACGATTATCAGTTCGGCATCACGCGCGCGGCGGGCGCCATCGCGGAGACCGGCTCGATCATACTCTCTGATACGACCACCTCGCGCCGGCTCGCGGCGCTCGCGCCCTGGGTGCATGTCGCGGTGCTGCGCCGCGCGGATCTGTTGGCGAGCGTGGCCGAGGCCGCCGCCCGGCTCGGCGACGATCCGAACGTCATCTGGGTCACCGGGCCATCGAAGACCGCGGACGTCGAGGGCATCCTCATCGAGGGCGTACACGGTCCCGGCCGGCAGATCGCACTGCTGCTGGATTGAACCCCCAAGACGCCAAGGGCGGATCTTGGCGTCTCTCGCGTCTTGGCGGGTCACCGAAAACCGGCGCGTATTTCTTGACCGGTAGGGCCGGCGCTTGCCGCCGGA
>JBJKRV010000638.1:0-2765 GCA_046704465.1 Opitutaceae bacterium
CATGCTCGAGCGGCGGTTCGAGGAGGCGATCGGCGGCTTCCTGCGGGCCCAGGCCGCGCAGGGACCGAACGAGACCCTGTCCAGCGCCCTCGCGGCCGCGTATCACGCGCTGGGTTTCCAGACCCTCGCCGACCAGGTGCGGCGGACCGTGCGCTCCACCCGCGGGAATGCCTGGATGTTCCGCCTCGGCCATCCGCTCGACCAGCCGCTGCGCGTGCGACCGGAGTTGCTTCGGCGCGCCGCGGGCGACTCGCCCTACCCCGTCCTGCGCGAGCGCACGCCGGTGCGCATGGATCTGACCCATTGCGGCTGGAGCGACATCTTCTTTCTCGGGATGGATTATCCGGAGGGCGCCCGGGTGCTCAACACCTCGATCGACCTGGGCGTGCACGGCCGCGACGCGCAGCCGCGGCCCCCGGTCGAGGCCTATCTCCGCGTGATCGACGAGCCCGTGCTCCGGCTCGCCAGCGTCGACCTGGAAACGACCGCCGAGGTGCGCGAACTCGACGAGGTGTTCGACTTCGGGCGCGATTACCTCGGCCTGCTGAAGGCGGCCGTCATCGCGGCCGGTCTCGTGCCGCCGGGCATCGAACGCTCCGGCACCCGGCTGGCCGACCTGCTCGGGACCATCTTCGGCCCCGGCCGCGGCTTCGAGCTGGTCAGCAATGTCAATCGCATCCCCAAGGGTTCCCGCCTGGCCGTTTCCACGAACCTGCTGGGCGCCCTGATCGCCGCGTGCATGCGCGCCACCGGCCAGATCCGGGCGCTCGACGGCCCGATGTCCGAGGCCGAGCGGCGCATCGTCGCGGCACGGGCGATCCTCGGCGAATGGCTCGGCGGCTCGGGCGGCGGCTGGCAGGATTCGGGCGGGCTGTGGCCCGGCATCAAGCTCATCGAAGGCGTCCGCGCCGGGCCCGATGACGTCGAGCACGGCATCAGCCGCGGCCGCCTGCTGCCGCGACATACCCTGCTGGGGCCGGACCGGGTGCCGCCGGCGGCGCGCGAGCGCCTGCAGGAATCACTGGTGCTCGTCCACGGCGGGATGGCCCAGAACGTCGGCCCAATCCTCGAGATGGTGACCGAGAAATACCTGCTGCGCAGCGGGGCCGAGTGGGCCGCGCGCCGCCAGGCCGTGTCGACACTCGATGAAATCCTGGCGCAACTCGCCGCCGGGGACATCCGCACCCTGGGCCGGTCGCTTACCGCCAATTTCTTCGGACCGCTGCAGACGATCATCCCGTGGGTCAGCAATCTCTACACCGAGCGCTTGATTGCGCAGACCCGCGAGGCGATGGGCGAGGGCTTCTGGGGGTTCTGGATGCTGGGCGGCATGTCCGGCGGCGGCATGGGCTTCATCTTTGCGCCGGAGCGCCGCCGCGAGGGCCAGGAGCGGCTGCAGGCGACGATGCTGGCGGCCAAGCGCGACCTGGAGGCGGCGCTGCCGTTTGCGATGGATCCCGTCGTCTACGATTTTGCGATCAACGAACACGGTTCCCTCGGGGCGCTCCTCGTGGACGACGAGGCGCTGCTGCCCCCGGGCTATTACCGGCTGGCGGTGCCGCGCTGCCTGCGCCAGGAGGCGCGCCGCCTGACGCCACGCGAACGCACCGACCTGCACCAGTTCACCCGGGCGGCGCGAGACCGGCCCGAGTTCTCCGCGGTCCTGCCGGCGCTGCTCGACCAGATGCTCCCCTCCGGAGCGGCCGGCACCGACGCCGGCCGGCTCGAGGCCCTGCTGGCCGCCAACGGCTTTGATCGCGCCCAGCACGAGCAAATCCGCGCCGATCTGCGGGCCGGGCGCATCGGCCTGGCCTTGAATCGCCTCCCGACCACCACCCGGATCGAGGACGTGCCCGCCGCAGCCCTGTTCGACGCCGCCACGGCCGGCGCCGACCTGCGCCGGGTCGGCGAAGCGTCACTGCAGGCCGGCGAGGTGGCCGTGGTCACGTATGCTGCCGGCGTCGGCAGCCGCTGGACCCAGGGGGCCGGCGTGGTCAAAGGGCTCCACCCCTTCGCCCGCTTCGGTCGGCGCCACCGGAATTTCGTCGAGGTCCACCTGGCCAAGACCCGCCGCGCTGCGCGCGCCGCCGGCGTCGACATCCCGCAGGTGTTCACCACGAGTTATCTGACCCACGCCCCGATCGAGCGCTATCTGCGCGAGACCGTGGGCAACGAACTCGACCGCTCCGTGTGGCACTCGCCCGGGCGGTCGATCGGGCTGCGGCTGGTGCCGACGCTGCGCGACCTGCATTTCGCCTGGGAGGAAACGGCGCAGCAGCGGCTGGACGAACAGCAGGAGAAGATGCGTGACAGCGTCCGGACGGCGCTGACCGGCTGGGCCCGCACCGCCGGCGAGGCGACGGATTACACCGACAACCTGCCCGGTCAGTGCCTGCATCCGGTCGGCCACTGGTTCGAGATCCCCAACTTGCTCAAGAACGGGGTGCTCGCACGCCTCCTGGAGGCCTATCCGCGCCTGCGCACGCTGGTCGCACACAACATCGACACCCTCGGCACCACGGTCGATCCGGCGATGCTCGGCTGGTTTCACGGCAGCGAGGCCACCCTCGGGTGGGAGGTGATCGCCCGGCGCATCGAGGACCACGGCGGCGGTCTGGCCCGGATCGACGGCCGCCTGCGCCTCGTGGAGGGGCTCGCGCTGCCCCGGGAGGAGGACGAATTCGCCCTCACCTGGTACAGCACCAAAACCTGCTGGGTCGACCTCGACCGGTTGCTCGCGCTGTTCGGCCTCGACCGGGGACAAC
>JBJKRV010000639.1:0-4756 GCA_046704465.1 Opitutaceae bacterium
TGTCCGTGTTGATGGCGGCCACCGTGGTGCAGACGGCAATCATGTTGGCCACGAGGAGCGCGCCGACGGTGCGGTTGGCGGTCTTGCTCGAGACCATGGTCGAGGTGGTGCCGCACTACGTCCAAAGCGTCGTCTTCTCCTGGACGGGGGCGAACTACACGACCGCGGCCGGCGGGGTGGAGACGGCCATCGTCGTGCTGATCGTCGCCACGATTCTGCGCGAACGGGAGAACGCCTTTCGCGGCCGGGGCATTTTGTGCCTGCTGGGCGCCGGTCTGTACCTGGGCGCCGGCCGCGTATCGGCGCCGGGTTGGGCCAATCCCCTCGGCATGGGGGCACGCTACACCTACCTTCCCGTCGTCCTCGGGTTTGTCGCGATCGGCTGGTTCCTCGCCGGCACGCGGCGTCGTTCCACGCGGGCCCTGGCGATGCTCCTGATGCTCGCCGTCCTCGCATCCGCCGCAACCGATTGGGTCGGCAATTTTCCGCCCAACTACCACTGGCGGCGGCAGGTCGCGGAGTTTCGGGCCGGCCGGCTGACCCAGTTCGTCGAACCGCCGGGCTGGGCCTTTCCACCCCCGCGCCGGCTGTCACGGTGAATCGGATTCGTCCAGGTCTCGCGGGTTTCCTCCGTCGGCCGCCGGATTCCTGCCGGCGCGCCGCCGACCGCGTTGCTCCCTGGTCGGCCGGTTCCGGCATGAACTGCGCTTCCGGCCCGGAGTCGTTACGCCCGGGCTTGCAGCCTGCGGGAAGCCTGCGCTCGATGGTTCCGTGATCATGCGCATGGGTGTCCAACGAAGACCGGTCGGCGTCCTGATCCCTGGCGCTGCTTCGGCGGAGCGGCGGGTCGGGGACTGGTTGAAGCGCCCGGGAAAGGGCGGGCGATGAGTCCGGAGGGTGCCAGGGGTTCACCACTACGTCGCTGGCGGCCGGGACCGTGGGCGCTTGCGGTCGTGGGAGCCGGATTTGTGTTCGCGGCCCGCTTTGCGCTGATCGGCTGGGGCGGCTCCCCGATCCCGCAGCTCGATCAGTGGGACGGCGAGGCGCTCGCGATCTACCGTCCCTGGCTCGAAGGGCATTTGACGCTGGCGCAGCTTTTCCAGCCGCACCTCGAACATCACCTCGTGTTCACCTACCTGCTGGACCTCGCGCTGCTGAAGGTCGCCGGTCAATGGGATCCGCTCATCCAGATGACCGCCAGCGCGCTGGTGTCCGCAATGGTGGCCGGCGCGCTGCTGGTCTGGCTGTGCCGGGAGCATGCGCCGCGGCGGCGGGCGTGGATCCTCGTGCTCGTGGCCGCGGCGTTTGCCTCGCCGTTCGCCTTTCAGGATACGCTGTGGGGATTCCAATCGCAGTTTGCCCTGCTGATCGGGATGGCGCTGCTAGCGATCTGGGGCTTGTCGCAGCGGCCGGTCGGCAATGGGCGTTGGTGGGTCGGACTGGTCGCCGCGGCGCTGGCTCCCCTGACCATGGCAGCGGGAGGATTGGTGGGGCCGGCGATCGCGGTGGCGGCGGTGGTGACACTGGCCGGCCGGCGCGGATCCCGGCGGGAAGAGGGGCTGATGCTCGCGATCGGGCTGGGATTCACCCTTTTCGGCTGGCTTGCCGCCGCTCCCGCCCCGCCGAGCACGTTTTTGCTCGAGGTTCGGAATCTTGATCAGTTCTTCGCGGTATTCCTCTCCTCGCTCGCCTGGCCGAACTGTGGGTGGCTTTGGCTGGCGCCCGTGGCATTGGCGCCGTGTGCCGTGCTGACCTGGCAGATTGCCTCGGGGCGTCGGCCGGCGGAGGTCGTCGATCGCTGGTTGCTGGGTGCGGCGGCCTGGGCGTGCGCCTGCACGGCGGCGATGGCCTATCTTCGGGGCAATGCCGCGGGCACATCCTTCATCCCGGCCTCCCGGTACCAGGACATCCTCGCCGTCCTGGCGATGTGCAACGGTCTGGCCCTGGTTCGCCTCGTCGAACCACGGGCGCCCGGAGGATCCGGCGGTCGGGCGGCGGTACGTGGGCTCGCCGCGACGTGGACGTTGGCGCTGGCGGTGGGGGTGGGGCTGCTCTATCGCAGCCCCGTCCGGATCGCCTTGCAGAACGTGCAGATCTTGCGACAGGAGCGATGGAACGCCGTGCTCGCCTATCAAGCGACCGGATCGGTCGGCCCGATGGTCAGGGCCGGCATCCATCCGGATCCGGAGGTGATCAAAACGGTGCTCGACAGCCCGGAGTTTGCGCCCTGGCTGCCGCCCGAGATGCAGGGACCCGATTTGAAGACCATGGTGGGCAGGGGCACATCGATATTGAAATTGACCCGGAAGAGCCCGGGCAGCCCGGGTGCACACTGGGTGTCGGATGCATTTTCGGTCGCATCGCCGGCGGTGCTTCTGCTGAGCCGGGGAGCGGAACGCGGGGTGCACCTGGTGTTGCACGACGGACCCAACACTCGGCCGCGCGCGTTGCATCGCATCGGGTATCGTTTGGGGCCCTGGCGGGAGTGGGCGGCCGAGGTGAGCCCGGGCCGCTATCACCTGGCGGTCGACTTGACCGGACCGGCGACCAGGCTGGATTTCGTGCTGCCCCGCCGTATCTGCCGGATGAGTCTTTGGACACGGCAGGTGTTGGGATGGTCGCGGGAGCTCTTCTGGGCGGCTGCGGTTCTGCTCGCAGCCACCGTTGGCGTTGCGGTGGTGGGTGCGCCCCGCCAAGCCCAACCAGGCACCAAACCGCAGGTTTGAACGGCGGCCGGGCGTCTCCGCCGCGCCCGGCCTATTCGCTCAGGTTGCGCCAGCGCACGAAGGTCAGAAGCAGGATTTGCAGATCGAGGACGAACGACCAGTTCTCGATGTAGTAGATGTCGTGCTGGATGCGCTGCTCCAGCGCGCTGCCGCCCCGCAGGCCGTTGACCTGCGCCCAGCCGGTCATGCCGGGTTTCACCAGGTGGCGGGGCAGGTAATGTGGAATCGCATCCGCCAGCCGGTCCACGTGATGGGGACGCTCGGGGCGCGGTCCCACCAGGCTCATGTCGCCGCGCAGCACATTCCAGTATTGCGGCAGTTCGTCGAGGTTCCACCGGCGCATGAAGGCGCCGATGCGCAGCAGGCGCGGATCCCGCGCCGGGGTGCTGACGTCGACGTGATCCTGCGCCGGCGCCTCCGGCACCATGCTGCGCAGTTTCCACAACGTGAACACCCGGTGGCCGGCGCCGACGCGCGGCTGACGGAAGAAGACCGGGCCGCCGGACGACTCGCGCTTGATGAGCACGGCCAGGACGGCGACGACGGGCGCCGACAGCACGAGCCCGGCCAGGGCCCCGGCCACGTCGATCCCGCGCTTGAGCGCACGGTTGAAGAGGCGGTTGATCGGCAGTTCCTCGACGCCCAGCACGGGGATGCGGCCCACGGTCTGGAGGCGCAGGCCGGAGACGAAGATCTGGAAGACCGAGGGGATGATCTTCAGCTCCACGTAGGCGTGCTCGCAGGCATCCACGAGCCCGGCGAGATCGCTGCGCGGCAGATCGAGCCGGGCCGCGATCAGCACGTCGATCCGGTGCTGCTGGAGGACGGCGGGCAGATCCGCGGCCGTGCCGAGCGTGTCCAGCTCCCGCGGCACGGGCGGTGCGCTCATGCCGGCAGCCGGCAGGTCGATAACGCCGACCAGCCGGAAAGGATGCGCCGGGATCGCGGCCAGCTCCCGCGCCAGCGCCTGCGCCTCCCCCGTCCAGCCGAGCAGGGCGACCCGCTGCTGGAGCCGATCCCGCCACCGGGGCGAAACGACGACGGCATAGAATCCGCCGCGCCAGAGATAGAGCAGCAGCAGCACCGCGACGCACGCGAAGCCCACGAACAGACGCGATATGGGCGGCTCGAATTTGAGGACCAAGGACACGCCCAGGTAGGCGAGAAACCAGAACGTGGTCGCCTTGAGGATGATGTTGAACGCCTGATAGCGGCGGAGCAGCAGGCGCTCGTCGTAAAGGTTGAGATGCACGAAGGCGGCGAGGAAGAACATCGTGCCGAGCCACAGGAGGGGCAGGTAGGCGTGCAGTGTCGCGCCTCGGACGGTGATGAAGATCGAGCCGAGGGGCGTGTGGTAGCGCAGGCCGTAACCGATGAGGAGGCCGCCGAAGACGCAGAGACCGTCGCCGAGGAAAAGCAGGACGGGCAGGGTCCGGGGGCGGCGGGCGATGGTGGGGTGGCCGTTCATCGCGGCGGAGTGGTCAGGCGGGCCAGGCTGTGCAGCAGCAGGCGGGCGGGAAGGTATCCCTTGGCTGGAAACAGGAACGAGGCGTAGCGATTGACGAGGATATTCTCGGGGTAGACGTACAAGTCCTCCATCAGAAATCCGTCCTGGTTCCGTTCAAGCACGCTGTAGCCGGTACGCTCGTTGCGCATGAAGCGGACCAGCCCGGGAGCATGGCCCGGCGGAGCGGTGAGGGCCCGGATGAAGGAATCGGGCGTATCCACGAGGCGGCGCCGGATGGCCGCCGGCAACCCGGAATCCTCCGGGGCGCCGGCCCTCCACGCGAGGTAAAGCCGTTCCCACGGCGCCGGTCGGTCGGGGTCGGCCGGACGGTAGGTGCGGTCGCTCACCGCCGCCAGATGGCGGAAGAATCGCCGCTGTTCGGGCGTGCCGTCGCGGATCAGCGTGGCGGTGGCGGCCGATCGCCCGAGCCACCAGTCTGTCAGGGCGGCGACATAGTGGAGGTTGCGGGCCACCGCTCCGTCCCGCGGTTCCTGCTCGAGCCACCGGTCGGCCAGCCGTTGGA
>JBJKRV010000640.1:0-8809 GCA_046704465.1 Opitutaceae bacterium
CCAGTTCGCCCGCGCGGCTGCGGTTGGCGGCGCGCGCCTCGCTGGCGGCGGCGGCCGCGGTCTGCGCGCGCGCCCGCAGGCCGGGATTGGACCGCAAGGCCTCGGCCACCGCCTGGTCGAGCGTCAATCGAACGGACGCGCCGGACGCGGCCCGGAGCGAAAAGCTCCCAACCGCCAGCAACAACGAGGCAGCCGCGAGCCGGCCACCGACCCGCTGAAAGAAACGGCTAACAGACGAGGTATTCATGACATGATGCGGTTCACACCAACGCCCCATAGGCCCGGCCGACCAACGTGGAGAGGACGATGACGAGCCCGATGTAGGCCGCGGTCTTCCTGGGCCCGAGGACCGAGTTGATGACGATTATGCTCGGCAGGCTGAGCGCCGGGCCGGCCAGCAGCAGCGCGAGCGCGGGGCCCTGGCCCATGCCGCTGCCCATGAGACCCTGGAGGATCGGCACCTCGGTAAGCGTGGCGAAGTACATCAGCGCTCCCGCGACCGCGGAGAAGAAGGCGTTGGCGGCGAGCGAATCGCCTCCGACCGCGCCGGCAATCCACGCGTTCGGGATCAGCCCCTCGTGTCCGGGCCGGCCGAGGAGCAGGCCGGCCACGAGCACGCCGCCGAAAAGCAGCGGCAGGATCTGCTTGGCGAAACCCCAGGACTGCTCGAACCATTCGCCCGCCTCGCCGTCCCGGCCGGCCGTCGCCCAGACGAGGCCCGCCACCGCGATCAGCACGGCGGTTTGGGGATGACCGGGCCACCCCATCGCGAATCCGGCCACGGCGGCCGCCGTCCAGGCCAACCGGGCGCCTGGAGCGGAGAACCATCGCCAGAGCATGAGCCCCAGCGCCGCGGCGCCCGCGGCGGTGAGCCACCACTTGGCGGCGAAGACCGCCGAGAAGAAGCCGGCTTCGCTGCCAGGCCGTCCCCAGTTGGCGAACACCAGCACCGCCAGCATGGCGGCAAAGAACAGGGCGGTCTGCCAGAGCGGCCGCCCGGCCGGGGGCGCCGGCAATTCGGCCAGCGCGGCCGCCTTGGCCCGCTCCTCGCGGCGGAACAGGAAATGCATGGCGCCTCCGATCAGGAGGGAAAACACGATGGCGCCGACGGCCCGGGCGGCGCCAAGCTGCAGGCCGAGCACCTTGGCGGTGAAAACGATCGCGAGCACGTTGATCGCCGGCCCCGAATAAAGGAACGCCGCGGCCGGTCCCAATCCCGCCCCCATGCGGTAGATGCCCGCAAAGAGCGGCAGCACCGTGCAGGAACACACCGCCAGGATCGTCCCCGAGACCGAGGCGACGCCATAGCTCAGGACCTTCGGGGCATTTGGCCCGAAATACCGCATCACCGACTGTTGGGACACGAACGCTCCGATGGCTCCGGCGATCCAAAAGGCCGGCAGCAGGCAGAGCACGATATGCTCTTGGGCGTACCACTGCGTCAGCGCCAGCGCCTCGTGGACGGCGCCCGCGACCCGCGGCGCCCCCAGCGGCGCAAAATAGAAGAGGGCGAAAACCGCCGCCATGGCGGCGAAGATCGTGAATTCGCGACGCACGTTCATGGTCCGTTATTTCGCGAAAGTGAGTAATACGACGCCCAAAAAAATTCACGCGCAGCAGCGGCGCACTTCCACCTGCTCGCCGCGGTTCGCGGCATCAAGGCAATCCGCGAAGGATTTCACGCAAGGGAGCGCGAGCCGGTAAAACACCTGCTGGCCCCGCTTCTCGTCCTCCAACACTCCGGCGGCTCTCAGCACCGCCAGATGGCGCGACACGGCCGACCAGCCCAGACCCACCAGCTCCACCAGATCGCAGACGCATCGCTCCCCCGCTGCCAGTTCCTCGACGATCTGCAACCGCGCGGGATGCCCCAGGGCCTTGAACACGGCGGCGCGTTGGCGCCGAAGACGAATGGAGGCGGACGAGTTCACGCCGCTACTTATTTGCCTGTTTCGCGAAGTAGTCAACATTTTTCTCCGGCCGGGAACGGAAACGAAAGGAGCCGTCTTCTCCGCGCGTCTTCCCCCGGTCGCACCGGATTGACCAAAGGCCAGCGTGACGCCGACCGCAGCCGAACGGCTTTCCCGAACAGGGAAAGACGTCAGCCAACACCGGCGGACAGCCCTTGGGTCCACCAGCTTCGGTTCCGACGCACCGCTGCAGAATCTGTCCACATTCGGCTGGACTCCGACGATCAGCATTCTCGCGACAATCTGAAGGCCGTTGGCTCAAATCCAGCCCCTCCACACGATGGGGGCAGGCCCGTCAAGGCGGACCGGCCTTTGCCATTTCAAGGATCAATCATCGGGTCCACGAGCTGCGCATTCCTGCCGGCCGCTTTGCCGCCGGCCTCGGGGTGCCGATCCCCTCGCCGTCTGGAGCAATCCGCTGCGGTCCAGCGGTCAGCAGAGTCAACAAAGGCGCACCGTCATCCTCCACCCTCTTTTCGAAGGCGGCCTAGCCCGAATCCAGGCATTCCCGTACGACCCGGAGCAGTTGGGGCACATCGAAAGGCTTGGCGAGATAGGTGAGTTTCCCGCCAAACGGCGAGGTCGACGCCTTCAATTCGGCGCTGTAGCCGCTGGTGACAATCACCTTCAGGGAGTCCTTGGCTCGTGCAAGTTGCTCCGCCAGGGCCAGCCCGGAGACGCCCTCGGGCATGATCATGTCGGTCAGGAGCAAATCGAACCCATGTTCATGTTCCTCCCATTTCAGGAGTGCTTCAACGCCGTTGGGCACCGCCACCACCTGATAGCCATGGTGGCTCAAGCATTCCGCGGCCAGCTCGCGAACCGCCGCCTCGTCCTCCACCAGCAAGATCGCTTCCGTTCCTCCGCGAACGCCGGCCGGCCCGGCCGCATCGGTTGCACTGCCCGCCGGGCCTGCGGCCGGCAGGAACACCCTGAAGGTGGTCCCCTTGCCAGGAGCGCTTTCGACTTCCACCCAACCGTGATGTTGATCGACGATCCCATGGACCGTGGCGAGCCCCAACCCGGTGCCCTTGCCGACGGCCTTGGTGGTGAAGAAGGGCTCGAATATCCGCTTCATCGTGGCCGGGTCGATTCCACAACCCGTGTCGGATACGGACAAACAGGCAAAACGCCCCGTTCTTCTCGGATCAGTGCCTGCCTTTCCTTCGCGTACCACGAGCTCCGTGCCCAAGGTCAGTTGCCCTCCTTGAGGCATGGCATCCCGCGCGTTCACGCACAGGTTCATGATCACCTGTTCAATCATCCCCGGGTCGGCCTCGATGGGGAGGGGCGCCTCCGCTTCCGTGCGCACGAACCGGATGTCCTCGCCGAGAATCCGGCGCAGCATCTTGAGCAAGCTCGATAGAATCTGCCCCAGGTCGACGCGCTGTTTCTGCATCACCTGGCGTCGGCTGAACATCAGCAATTGCCGGGTGAGATTGGCCGCCCTTCGCGCGTCGTCCTCCAGTTCCTTGAGGGAGGATCGCGTCTTGGCGGAAAGGTCCTCCTCCTCGAGTTGCATCAGGTTCAGATGCATCAACATGACGGCGAGTATGTTGTTGAAATCGTGCGCCACGCCGCCAGCCAACTGGCCGAATGCCTCCATCTTCTGCGCCTGCAGGAATTGCTCCTCCAGCCGCAATTCGCGTGTGATGTCGCGCTTGATGGCCACAAAGTTGGCGATCGTGCCCGAGGCGTCGCGCACCGGCGTTATCACCACGTCCTCGGTGTACAAGGAGCCGTCCTTCCGTTTGTTGACCAACCGGCCGTGCCATTCCTCTCCCGCCGTGATCCTTGCCCACAGCTCCCGATAGACCGACAGATCCTGCTGGCCGCTGTTGAGGATGCGCGGATTCTGCCCCAGCACCTCGGATCGCAGGTAGCCGGCGAGTCGCTCGAACGCGGGATTTACATAGACAATCCTGCCGTGGACGTCGGTCATTATGATGCTCTCCGACGACTGCTCGATCGCCGCCGTGAGCCGCCGGTGGGCTTCGGCCAGGCGCACCTTTTCCAGCAGAGCGGAGAGTTCACGCGCCACGGTCGATCCCAGCCGCACTTCGTCAGCGGTAAACGTCCGCCGCTGGAAAGTCGCCAGAACCAGCGCCCCAGCCGGTTCGTTGCCGACGAACAGCGGCCAGGCCACCTGAGACTTCACCCCCAACCGCCGAAGTGTCTCCCGCGCCAGCTCGATCCGGGGGTCATTGATCGCGTCCTCCGAGACCAACGGCTGTTTTTCAACCGCCATCAACTGGAAGACCGGATTTCCCACGAGCGAAAAAGTGGCCTTCAGCGCCGAAGGTCCGTCGCGGGCGCGAAATTCGGCAACCACGGTGGCAGAGGATTGGTCGTCGTCTACCAGCGCCACGCTGGCCCGGGGGGCATCGAAGGCCAACGCGAGTTCCCGGCAGGCGATGTTCAGGACGGTGACGACATCCTGTTCCGAGGAGGTGGCCGCGATGATCCGGTTGACGAGCGCCAACTCCCGGTTGCGCTGTCTCAGCTTTTCCTCCGCCAGCTTGCGTTGCGTGATGTCGTATACCACCGACAAAACGCACCGCTCCCCGGCGAATTCAAAGGCGCGGGCGTAATCGAGACATGATATCAGCGTGCCGTCCTTGCACCGAAGTCTCGTTTCGAAGGATTTGACCTCGCCCAATTCCTTCAGCTTGGCGGCAAAACTGGCGCGATCCTCGGGATCCCCCCAAATGCCAAGCGCGTCCGTGGTCTTGCCGATCGACTCCTCGCGCGTCCAACCCAGCAGGTGCGAATACGCTTCGTTCACCTCCAGGATCATCCCGTCGGCCAGCCGCGTGACCGCCATCAAGCTGGGCGAAGCATGGAAGGCCGCCGTGAACCTCTGCTGAGACTCCTCCAGCTCCTTTTCCCTTCGTTTGCGCTCGGTGATATCCGTCCAGACTGAAACGCCCCCTCGCACGCCGGCTGCGCCCGCGCTGAATGGTCGCGCGGTTACGCTGAGCCATCGCCCCTCGGGCTGCTGCGGACTCCGCACGAATTCCTCGACCTGGTCGCTGGATTCGCCCCGAAGCGCGCGGGCGAGCGGCATGTCGGCAACCGGGCAGAGCGTCTTCTGATCGGGCAGGAAGAAGCCGAATCCCTCCCCCCAATCGGGCAGCCCCACCTCTTTGCGACCGAGGGCGGCCAGTCGTTCCGCCGCCGGATTTATGAGAAGAAAACGGCCGGCTTCGTCCGCCACGACCACCCCGTCCCCGATGCTGCGCAGAATCGATTCAAGCATCGATGTCTGCTGGCGGAGATCGGCCTGGGAACGAAGCAGTTGCTCCCGGCTTGCCCCGATCGCCTGCCGCGAGCGCCGGAGCCGGATCAGGGCATAACCGCCGATCACGAGGACAATGGCGCTGCCGCCCAACAGTGTCCAAAGCCAGCGTCGCTCCAGCCCCCGCTCGTGCAGTTCGGCCGCCTGCTGCTCGTTGCTCTGCCTCAGGTCGTTGAGTTCCCGCTGCCGCCTCTCCACTTCGTATTGGCGGGCCGTTTCACTGACCCGCGCGCTGACGCTGCGCTGCGCCGTCTTTGTTGTCATCTCGCCGGCCTGGCGTTCCAGTTCGTAGGCGCGCTGGAAATCGCCCCGCCCAGCCATCAGCCCCGCCATCCGCGACGCGCTCTCACTGATGTAAAGCGGAAAGCCGATCGCCTTTGCCAGCGCGTAGGCGCGCTCGGCTTCCGCCAAGGCGGCGGATTTGTCCCCGAGCGCGAGGTGGTCATCGCTGCGCCAATTGAGCGTGAACCAGATGCCGAGCCGGTTCTCGTAGTGCTCATAGATGGCTTGCACCTCGTCCAGCAGCGAAAGCGATTCGTGAAAGTGCTTCTGCAGACGGAGATTATTGGCCAGACCAATGAGGCCCAGGCAAAGGCTGAACGGCGCCCCGGTCGATCGATAGCGGCTGATCGCTTCCCGGTACAATGCCTCTCCGTCCCTGAGCTCGCCCAAATCAGTCGCCACAGCCCCCAGGTCGTTGATGGCGTCGGCTTCGAGGAGCGTCGAATGGGCGGCGCGGGCATATTGGCGCATCTTTTGAAAGTTGTCGCGCGCCTCCTGCTGGTGGTCGCTCAGCTGGTACGAAATCCCCAGGCCCTGGTGGGCATACGTCAGCGCCAGCGGATCGTTGGAGCGCTGTGCAACCTCCATGGCGCGCAGGCATGTCGCCACCGAGTCGGCAACGTGTCCGAAGCGTCGGTACATCATAGCCATGCGCAGCAGGGCCTCCGCCATCAGATCCGGCCGGTTGGCGCCCTCGAGCGCGGCGACGCTGCGCGTCGTTACCTCGATCAACGGGTCGAAATTGCCCTCGTTCACGGTGTTGAGGGCAATCGTGAGGTCTGCCTTAGCCTCGCCCACCCGGTCGTCGATCTTCACCGCCAGATTGCGGGCCATCTCCGCGTGTTTGCCGGCCTGGGCGGTCAGTGCGAGGTAGAGCTCCGTTCGCGCCAGGACATTCAGCGCCAGAACCCGGTCCGCATCCGTCGCCCCGGCCGGCAACCCGGACTGGAGTTTCTCCATCTCGTCGCGGGCGCGCGGCGCATCGTTCTCGGCCAACTGCCGAGCCTGATGGACGGCCGTACGCCACGGTTCGAGGCCGCCGGCAGCATGCGTTGTTGCTGGCAACGCGGCTGCTGCCGCCACGGCAAATCCAATGACGAGACTCCTGCGAAAGCGCCGCCGGCAGGGAATCACGCCTGCAGTCCGCTCCACGAAGCGTCCCGCTCTGGGCCTCACGGCAAAACCGCGAGCCAGCGCATCGCTCTGACACGAGGGATTCATAAGTGGGGTAGTGGTGACGTGCCGTTGCTTTACCATCGTCACTCAATCGCCGCCGATCAGTACGGTCCGGGGCGATGCCCTGATTGGCCCGGTCCCCGAATCCCCAGCCGGCTTCCGGTTCGTGAATTATGCCCGCTGGCCGGACCAAGACCAGCCACAAATTTCCGCTCTGGCACTTGGTTCCTGCTCCGTCGGCGAATTCCGAGAGCGAGGCGGCCCTGTGGCACCAGGCTTCCTGCGGGCCGATTTCGCGGGTGCCCCCGACAAATTGGGACCCTCGTTTGCGCCGCGATACGAAGGTCGGCAGATTACCGGCCAATCACGTTCCGGGCGACGGCCCTGTCGACTCAATGTTCCCACCATCGTCAAGGCCCGAACTGGTCGGCATCCCCGGAGAACAGGCCTGGCGGCCGCCCGCCCGCGGGCGCACGCGCCTCAGAAGCAGGCGGCATCCGGCCGAACCGTGGGTCCTGACATGTATGCTTGACGTCAATCCACCGCACTGAGCCTCCTGCTGGCATGCGGCGCCTCGTCTATGCCGGCGTGGAGGATGGCAAGATCCAATGGGACTGTCGCGAGACCGGCGGGCAAGACTCCGGCGGAGACTCGAGCGAACGCCGCGTGCACGTGCACACCTTGCTGCTGTCCGACTTGCACCTCGGCACGGCCGCGACCCGTGCCGAGGCGGTCATGGCGGCCCTGAACACCTTTCACTTCGACCAGATCGTTCTCAACGGCGACGTCTTTGAGAGTCTCGATTTCTCCCGGTTGCCGAAACGCCACTGGAAGGTGCTCTCGCGCATCCGGAAACTGTCCGATCCGGACCGACCGGTGAAGGAGGCCTGGGTGCGGGGCAACCACGACACCGGCATCATCGACGTCATGTCACACCTGGTCGGCGTCCCGGTCTTCGGCGAATACCGGTGGGAACACGCGGGGCGATCGTATCTGGCGATCCACGGCGACCAATTTGACTCGGCCGTCGGCAGTTCGCCGGTGGCGACGCGCTGGCTGGGCATCATGCACAGCCCCCTGCGGGCACTCGACCCGAAGAATCGTCATCTCGTGGCGTGGCTGCTGAGACGTGTGAGCGCCTGGCGCCGGGAATCGTCGCGGGTGCGGGATGGCGCGGTCCGGTATGCGCGCAAGCGCGGCGTTCAAACCGTCATCTGCGGTCACACCCATGTGCCGGTGGACACGCTGGTGGACGGAATCCGTTACCTGAACAGCGGTTCCTGGATCACTGATCCGTGCTCCTTCATCACTGTCGGGGACGACGGGCCGTCGCTCAACATGGTCCGGTGCGACGCCAACTGACGCTCCCGCCGGTGGTTAGCGGGACAAAGGCGGGGAAATTTCGGCGCCCTCGATCCGCGCGGACGTGCCGCTCCGGCCGAGCGGCGACACGGCAGTCAATCTGGTTCCTTTCTTGGGTCTCGCCAACCATTGGCTTTTCTTCCACTCTGAATCGTCAACCAAACAACACATGCCTCGATCCAAAATCCGCCCAGTGCGCAACCAGGTATTCTCCAGCGCCCTCCTTTCGACTATGGAGCGCAACGGTGTCAACCAGCCACAACTAAGCGACGCTACGGGAGTGCCCGTAAGTCGCATCAACAACTACCTCCACGGGAAATATCGCACGATCCGACCGGACCATCTGGAACGGATCGTCCGCGCCGCCTGCCGATCCGCCCGGGAGCGCAGCGAATTGATCCGCAGCTACCTCCTCGATCTCCTTCCCGAAGCCCTGCACAGCGACATTCTGATCGATCCGGCCGGCGGCAAGGGCAAACCGGCCAAGTCGGCCCGGTCCGACCGCAGCCTGTTGCCGACCACCACGGCCGCTGCGCTGACCTCCCTTGAGGCGATGAGCCTGCGAAACGCGAGGGCCCGCGCCCGCGTGGAGATGTTCGCCGAGATCCTGTCCGATGCCAGTTCCTCCTGACGAAGACTGCGAGTTCCGGTCCGGCCACCGTTGGCGCGCCGTCGATGGCGGGCGGACAAACCGGTGCCGGCTTGAGGAAATGGTCCGGGT
>JBJKRV010000641.1:0-2895 GCA_046704465.1 Opitutaceae bacterium
AGATTGTAGTCCTTGGAATACCGGATGGCTTCGCTCGGGCAGGCCTCGACGCAGGCGCCGCACAGGCTGCACTTGGTGAAATCCAGCCGGTAGACGGTGACGGACTTCTTCTTCTCGCCCTCGCGCTTTTCGCCGTCGACGAGAATGCAATCGCTGGGGCAGGCGCGCTCGCACAGCTTGCAGGCGGTGCAGAGGGGCCGGCCGGTGGCGGGGTCGACCGCGAGCTCGATATGGCCGCGGTAGCGCGCCGGGATCGGCAGGGTGCGGCGCGGGTAGGGCACCGTGACGGTGGGTTTGAAGAACTGCGTCAGCGTCACCCGCATGCCGACCAGCAGGCTCCAGAAACCGCGCGGGACTTCGAGGAGGGAGGATTTCATGCGTGGAAGAGCTTCAGCATCGCGCTGGACAGGAGCAGCGTGAACAGGGAGATCGGTATGAGGACCTTCCAGGAGAGGTTGAGCAGGCCGTAGAACTGCGTGCGCGGGAAGGTCCAGCGCACCCAGATGACCGTGAAGATGAGCGCGTAGAGCTTGAGCAGGAACCACCACACGCCGGACCACACGCCGAAGGGACTTTCCCAGCCGCCGAGAAACAGGACCGTCGCCAGGCTGCAGCCGAGCACGATGTTGGCGTACTCGGCCATGAAGAAGACGCCGAAGCCCATGCCGGCGTATTCGGTGAAGGCGCCAGCCACGAGTTCGCTCTCGGCCTCGGCCATGTCGAACGGCGCCCGGTTCGTCTCGGCCAGCATGCAGATGAAGTAGATCACGAACGTCACCGGCATCAGCGGGTTGAGCCAGACCCGGAAGACGTTCCAGTGCCAGAACCCGCCCGCCTGCTGGCGGACGATCTGGTTGAGGTCCATCGTGCCGGTGACCATCAGCAGCGTGACGGCGACCAGGAGCATGGGGATCTCGTAGGCGACGTTCTGCGAGACGACGCGGGCGGCGGAGATGATCGCGTACTTGTTCCGGGACGACCAGCCGCTGAGCATGATGGCGAGGACGTTGATCGAGCCGAAGGAGAAGACCATCAGCAGGCCGAAGTTGACCTCGCGGGCGGTCAGCGCGTTGCTGAACGGCACGATCGCGAGGCACATCATCGCCGGCGCGAGCACCATCAGCGGCGCGAGCCGGAAGAGAATGGAGTCGGTGCCCGGCGGCACGATGAGCTGCTTTGAGAGGAGCTTGGCCACATCGGCCACGGGCTGGAGCCAGCCGCCGTAGCCCGCCTCATTCGGCCCGGGCCGGTTCTGGAAGCGCCCGGCGCCCTTGCGCTCCGCCAGCACCAGGTAGGCCGCGTTCAGGCCCACAAACGCCATGATGGCGACGAGCGAGAGCAGCAGGCGGTAGGGTTCGGCGGTGAGGATGCTCATCGGGCTAGCGGTCGATATCGGGGATGACCAGGTCCAGGCTGCCCATCATGGCGAGGGCGTCCGGCAGGATCATGCCGGGGCTGGGCTCCTCAAAGAGGCTGAGATTGGAAAACGAGGGGGTGCGGAGCTTGACGCGGTAGGGGATCTCCTTGCCCTCGCTGACGATGCGGATGAGCAGGCGGCCGCGGGCCGCCTCCACCGCGAAGCAGGTGTCGCCGGCCGGCGGGCGCAGCACGCGCGGCACCTTGCCCATGACCGGCCCGTCCGGCAGTTTGTCCAGGGACTGTTCGATGATGCGGAGGCTTTGCTCCAATTCGGCCATGCGGACGAGGTAGCGCGCCATCGAGTCGCCGGCCGGCTGCGTCGGGATCTCGAAGTCGAGCTCCGGGTAGACGGAGTACGGCTCGGCACGGCGGACGTCGTAGGCGACGCCGGCGCCGCGCAGCACCGGGCCGGTGGCGCCGTAGCGACGGCACATCTCGGCGTCGATCGGGCCGATCTTCTCCAGGCGCTTTCGCAGGATGATGTTGTCCGTCACCAGCGCGCGGTACATCGGCAGGCGGGAGCGCATCCGCGCCACGAACTCGCGGGTGCCGCGGACAAACGCCTCGTCGACGTCGTTATACAGGCCGCCGAAGCGGAAATAGCAGTAGGTGAGGCGGGAGCCGGTGACGGCCTCAAGCAGGTCCAGCAGGCGCTCGCGATCGTCGAAGGCGTACAGCATCGGCGTCATGCCGCCGAGATCGATGAGGAACGCCCCCCACCAGACCAGGTGGCTGGAAATGCGGTTGAGCTCGGAGGTGATGACGCGGATGAACTCGGCCCGGCGCGGCACCTCGATCTTCGCCGCCCGCTCGACGGCGGCGACGAAGGCGTGGTTGTAGTGGAGCGCCGAGAGGTAGTCGATGCGGCCGGTGTTGGGCAGGAACTGCGCCCAACTGCGGTTTTCGCCCATCTTCTCGTGCATCCGGTGGATGTAGCCGATGATGGGCTCGGCGCGCGTGACGTATTCGCCGTCCATCACCATCTTCACCCGCAGGACACCGTGCGCGGCCGGGTGCTGCGGCCCAAGATTCAGGACGAAGGTCTCGTCAGGGCGCGTGCGGACGGGAATCTGGTTGGGCGCGATCACGGCTGGTAGTCCTTGCGGAGCGGATGGAAGTCCGCGTCCTCCGGGAGCAGGAAGGGGGACAGGTCGGGATGGCCGGCGAAGCGGATGCCGAAGAAATCGTGGGTCTCGCGCTCGTGCCAGTTGGCGCCGGAATATACGGTCGAGATCGTGGGCACCTCGGGCTCGGCCCGCGGAACGCGGGTGCGCACCGCCACCCGCAGAAACGTCAGGGGATGGAAATAGTCATAGACCACCTCCATCTCGCCCTGAGCGAGCCAATCGACCCCGGTGATGGTATCCAGGGCAAAACCCTGGCGGTCGAGGATCTCGGCGGCGACGACGACCTGGCCGGGCGTGACGGTCACGTCGAGATTCCAGCCCCTGGCGGCGTGGTCGACGGTCTGAATTG
>JBJKRV010000642.1:0-2957 GCA_046704465.1 Opitutaceae bacterium
TGTTCAACACGGTCTTGTCCTGCGAGCTGGCCCGAACCTTCTGGAACGCCGGGATGGCCATCGCCGCCAGCAAGCCGATGATGACCACCACGATCATGATTTCGACAAGGGTGAAGCCCTTGGTGGAGCGGAGTACTTTCTTCATAGGATGATTCGGATTATGGATGATACTAGCGGTTATTATATACGCCCCGTGGGGGCGGAGCAGTTGCAAGCCCATTACACAAAGTCCAAACCGGCAAGGACAATGCAGTTCAAAAGCCTGTAAAATCACCCCTTGCGCAGGCGCTTTTTCCGAGCGGGGGAACGCGCAGCTCGTGTCTTCTTCGGAGGCGACGCCGCCAGAAGTTCGGTCACCGGGATTTCGTCCCCATCTTTCCAAAGCCGCTCCAGCCCATATCTTTCTCGATTTTCTGCTGTAAAGATATGGACCATCACTTCGAAAGCGTCGAAGACCGTCCAACCGCTTCCCTCCTCACTCTCCACGCCCAGCACCGGCGCCTTCGCCGCATCAAGGACTTTCTCCAACTCGACCCTGAGCGCACGCAGATGTGGTTGCGAGGTTCCGGTGGCCATGACCAGGTAATCGGTGATCGAAGACAAGGCGCTAACTTCCAAGACCTTGAGGTCCTCTGCCTTCTTTTCGTCGAGCACGCGGACGATCATCCTGAGCAAGTCCTTTGAGCGGACGGTGCTCTTCTGGCGGGGGTGGGATGACGCCTTGGCTTTCATCTAGCGGTAGAGTCGGTGGGTTTCGATGTGGTTGATCACTTTCTGCGGACAAAAATAATGTAGCGACAGCCCGCAGCGTACCCGTTCACGCAGCTCGCTCGAGCTGATCTCGATCAAGTGGCCATCACACCGGTGGAGACGGAGACCTGGAACCGACGGGGCCTGGCGAGCCGGGTGACCCGGTCGCTCGAGAAAAATGAAGACCACGAGCGCCGCCAGTTCTTCGATGTCCTTCCATTCGTTGAGCTTCGGCACCTGATCACCGCCGATGATCCAGAACAAGTCATCACGGGGAAACGCCGCGCGAAAATGGCGCGCCGAGTCGATGGTGTAGCTCACCCCGCCGCGACTAATCTCCACCTCGGAAATCTCGAACCGCTTGTCCCATTCAATCGCCGCCCGCAGCATGGCCAGCCGGTCGGCGCCGCTGGAACGTGTCTCTTCCGGCTTGAGCGGAGCCTGTGCCGCCGGCACGAGAAACAGGCGGTCCAGTCCGCACTGTTCGTAGACATCCTGGGCCGCCAGCAGGTGGCCAAAATGCACCGGGTCGAAGCTGCCGCCTAAGAAACCGATCTTCAAGCCAGTCTCCCGTCCCACCAATGAGGGGTCGCGCGGCGGAGGTGACGATCACGGCTAATCATGCGTTCTCGCAACAAGCTTCCTCACACCTAATTCGGATTCATCAGCGGGCAAGGCCAAATGCGGCGGGTCCGCCTCGGAGCGATCGGCACGGTGGTCGATATCCTGGCGCCGCGGCAGCCAAGGCTTGGCCGCCTTGCGTCGTCCACCGGGCAAGGGCTGCCCTGCAAGCCGTCGCCCCCACCGCCAAGTGTTTGGCCGCCTTGTCGCGCCAACGATCGGACTCCCCCCTGGGAGGTCCTCATCCCGCTGTGGTGGCGAACAAGGAGTGGTGCCCGGGGCGGGGATCGAACCCGCATGGCCTTGCGGCCAGGGGATTTTAAGTCCCCAGCGTCTACCATTCCGCCACCCGGGCATGGGAAATCCGTGGCGGAAACATTGCCGTTGCGGCGGCGGCTGGCGAGCCCGATTCGGGCGGCGCACGCGGCCCAAACGACTGCGAAGGCGCCGGGACGATGGGGTCTTCTCAACTGTTGATGTCGAAAATGATCGGCACGGACATCCGGGTATTGACCGCCCGACCGCCGCGGCGGCCCGGGGCGAACTTCCACCGGCTCACGGCCTGCAACGAGGGCGCCTCAAACGCTCGGTTCGTCGAATCGATGACGTATGCGTCCACCACGTCGCCCGTGGTGGTGACGATGAAGCCGACGTCAACCTTACCCGTGATGCCGTTGCGGCGCATCTCGTAAGGATAGATTGGCTGCTGCTGGACGCGCGGTACTGGAACCTGGTCGAGTTGGGAGATATCGAAGATCTTCCCCAGCCCGCGGCCGAATCCCGACGGCCGCACCGCGGGAATCGTGACCACCCCCTTGGCCTGGTCGATACCCGGCGGGGGCGGCGGCTCCACCTCCTGAACAAAGGTGGCGTCGGGCGCGATCGTGGGCACATCCACCAGGGACGGTGGCGCCACCGCCACCTGCGTGGTCGTATCCTCGTCCTGAAGGTCCTGGGGCCGCTGCTCCGGCGGCTCCGGGGGAAGCGTGGGCATTTGGATCCGGATCAGGTCGCTCTGATCGGCGGACGCCCTCCGGACGTGCCTGGAATGCCCGTTGAAGGCGAGCAGGAAGGTACTGAGCAGCGTCGCGGAGACGACTGCCCCAATGAATGTATCGCGTCGCATGGCTATGCCTCGCCGAGATTGAAGGTGACGGGAGAACTCCGGACCGCCGATCCGCTGGGATCGATCTTGCCGCCGGGGATCGAGCGCCGCACGCCGCCCCGGATGTATTCGGAAGCTGGCTTTAGTCGCTGTCGCATCCGTCTTCATCGGGCCTCGGGTTCAGCCCCGCATGGGGCTGCCCATGATTGATTTTATCCCCCTCGCGAATCCCGGCTACGCACTGGTTGTCCGATATTATGCATGATTTGCACGGCTAAACGCACCCCTGTTCAGACCAAGCGCTAGTGTTGCAGCAGGGCCGCTTGGTCAGCGGCTGACGGGGTCGGTCATTCGCCCTGCATCCTGACCGTCAGCAGGCGTCGAGCTCTATCCGTTGACGGCGCAGGGGGTTCGTTCGCATGTTCATGGGCTTTCAGTCGTCCATGAATCCATCCCCCACCAAAGAAACTCACGGCGGCAG
>JBJKRV010000643.1:0-3827 GCA_046704465.1 Opitutaceae bacterium
CTGCCGGACCGGCTGGTGAAGCGCCTCGACGCCGCCGGCGACCAGCCGGAGATCGTCGAATCCGTGGGCATCGACTGGGCCCTCACGCAGATTCGGGAACTGCTCGCCCGCGGCGCCCCCGGCTACCACGTCTACATTCTCAACCGCGCCAAAAGCGCGCTCTCGCTCGCCGCCGGCCTGGCCGCGTGAGAGCCACCTGGGCTAACCGCCGGCGAAGACCGGACGGAAGCCCGCCTCGGTAAGGATCCGGGCGACGAACTCCCGCCGGTCGCCTTGGATCTCGATGTGCCCGTCCTTGACGGTGCCGCCCGCGCCGCACGCCCGTTGCATGGCCTTCGCCAGGCGCTCCTTTTCCGGCAGGCCGATCCCGGTGAACCCGCTCACCACCGTCACCGTTTTTCCGCCCCGGCCGGCCGTTTCGAGGCGGATGTCCACGCGGCCACGGTTGCGGGCCGGAGCGGCGTCCCCGGCCGCCGATGGCTTGGCCGGCGCCCCGCCCGGCGCTGCACCCGCCCCGCCTTGGAGGCGGTCGAAGGGACTCTGCTGCAGTGAGGACCCGCCGTCGACGGGGATGCGCTTCCCGGCACTCATCTCCCTTCACCATTCACGAGTTGCGAGACTCAGGCAAGAAATCCGGTTCATCAGGGCGGATGATTTCGCCGCGCGGTCCAATTAGGAGCGCTTCGTTCTGAGCGTCACGCGTGTGACGGCTCCTGTCCTCGCGTATTGTTTGTCAACCGGTTGCACAAACCGGTTATTAAGTAAAACAACTTGTCCGCCTCCACGCCCATGCTCAGAGTCGACCTCGCGCTTCTGCCGTTGCCGCCGCCGCGCCAAACGGCCCGATCCGGTGCGACCCTGCCGCGCGTGTTTCGTCCAATCCTGCCGCCATGATTGCCACGCTGCCCACCCGCGCCAACGCGGATGTGATCGAGGAGTTCTACCGTCGCTGGCTTGAAAATCCCGAGTCCGTTGACCCGACCTGGCGGACCTTCTTCCAGGGCTTCACGCTGGGGTTGAGCGGACAGGCGCCCGTCCTGGCCGGATCGGCCTCCGCCGCTCCCGCCCTGGTCGACAGTCTGAAGCAGTCGGAGGTCCACAGCCTCATCTACCATTACCGCGCCATCGGTCACATCCAGGCGCATCTCGACCCGCTGAGTCCGCCGCCGGCGCCCCATCCCCGCCTCGCGCTCGCCGAGTTCGGATTGAGCGAGGCCGACCTCGAGACCTTCTTTGACGTCGGTCATTACCTCGACGGCGGCCAGATGCGTCTGTCCGAGCTCGTCGGCAGCCTCCGCCAGACCTACTGCGATCACATTGGCGTCGAGTATCTGCACATCCAGCAAACGGAGGTCCGCCGCTGGCTGCAGACGCGCATGGAGCCGCGGCGCAACCAGCCCAACTTCAACCGCGCGCAGAAGATCCGCATTCTGCGCCGGCTGCACAAGGCCGAGCTGTTCGAACATTTCCTGCATACCAAGTACGTCGGCCAGAAGCGCTTCTCCCTCGAGGGCGGCGAGACGCTCATCCCCGCGCTCGATGTCATCATCGAGCAATGTCCGGAGCTCGGCATCGACGAGATCGTCATGGGCATGGCGCACCGGGGCCGCCTCAACGTCCTGGCCAGCATCCTGCGGAAGTCCTTCGAGTTCATCTTCGAGGAGTTCGCCGAGAACTACATTCCCGACACGGTGGCGGGCGACGGCGACGTGAAATACCACCTGGGGTACGAGGCCGTGCTCGACACGACGTCGGGCCGAAAGGTCGAGGTTCGCCTCGCCGCCAACCCGTCACACCTCGAGGCGGTCAACCCGGTCGTCGAGGGCAAGGCCCGCGCCCGGCAGCGGATCCGCGGCGACACCGCGCGGCGCCGCATCCTCCCGCTTCTGCTGCACGGCGATGCCGCGTTCGCCGGCCAGGGCATCGTCGCCGAGGTCCTCAATTTCTCGCAACTGCCCGGCTACCGCACGGGCGGCACCGTGCACATCGTCATCAACAACCAGATCGGGTTCACAACCAGCCCGGCCGAGGCGCGCTCCAGTCACTATTGCACCGACATCGCGAAGATGATCGAGGCGCCGATCTTCCATGTGAACGGCGACGATCCGGAGGCGGTCTGCTACGTGGCCTCGCTGGCGCTGGAATTCCGCCAGCAGTTCCAGCGCGACGTGGTGATCGACATGGTCTGCTACCGCCGCCATGGGCACAACGAGTCCGACGAGCCGGCGTTCACCCAGCCGATCCTTTACCGCACGATCGCGGCCCATCCGCCGGCGTCCGATATCCTCAGCCGCAAGCTGATCGCCGAGGGCACCATCACCGCGGCCGAGTCCGACGCGATCAAGGCCGAATACTCGGCGGCCCTCGAGGAGGCGCTCGCCACGGCGCGCAAGAAGCAGGAGCGCCAGATCGACGACCTGAAGCGGTTCGAGGGTTCGACCGCCGTCTTCCAGCACGCCTACTTCTACGCGCCCGCCGCCACGTCCGTGGCGCCCGAACTCCTCGAACGCTGCGTTCGCGGGCTCACCCATGTCCCGGCCGGCTTCAAGCTCAACCCCAAGATCAAGCGCTTCCTGGGCGCCCGGGCGCAGGCTTTGGCCGAGGGCGGTCCGGTGGATTGGTCGTTCGGCGAAGCCCTCGCCTTCGGCACGCTCCTGCTGGAGGGCACGCCCGTGCGCCTGTCGGGCCAGGACAGCGAACGCGGCACCTTCAGCCAGCGGCACGCGGCGGTCTACGACATCGACACGCGGGAGCGCTATGTGCCCCTGCACAACCTCGACGAGAAGCAGGCCGAATTCTGCCTCTACAATTCCAGCCTCTCCGAGGCCGGGGTCCTCGGCTTCGACTACGGGTACAGTCTCGATTATCCGCAGATGCTCTGCCTGTGGGAAGCGCAGTTCGGCGATTTCTCCAACGGCGCGCAGACCATCATCGACCAGTTCATCGCCTCGTCCGAGACGAAGTGGCAGCGGGTGAGCGGCATCGTGCTTTTGCTGCCGCACGGTTACGAGGGCCAGGGTCCGGAGCATTCGTCCGCCCGCCTCGAGCGCTTCCTCCAGCTCTGCGCCGAGGGCAACCTGCAGGTCGCCAACCTCACCACTCCGGCCCAATATTTCCACGCCCTGCGGCGGCAGATGCGGCGCGATTTCCGCAAGCCCCTGGTTGTGATGGCCCCCAAGAGCCTGCTCCGCCATCCCGCCGCCACGTCGCGGATCGACGAGTTTACCGGCGGCCGCTTCCACGAGATTCTCGACGATCCCCGCTGGTCCGACGTCGACCCGGCGGCCGGCCAATCGGGCCAGGCCGGCGCCGCCCCGGAGGTCGAGCGCCTCATCTTCTGTTCCGGCAAGGTCTATTACGACCTCGTCGACTACCGGGCCAAGCGGCAGATCGAGGACGCGGCCATCGTCCGCATCGAACAACTCTACCCGCTCCACCGCGACCGCCTCTCCGAGCTTTGCGACAAATACGACGGTGCCGCGGTGGTCTGGTGCCAGGAGGAGTCGCAGAACATGGGCGCCTGGAGTTTCATCGCCCCGCAGCTGGAGTATCTCTTCGGCCGCAAACCGTTTTACGCCGGACGGGACGCGAGCGCCTCGCCGGCCGTCGGCCATCTCGCGCGCCACCGCGCCGAGCAGGCCGCACTCATCAAGGCCGCCTTCGGCGTCTGACCCATCCCCTGCCCGGTTCCGGCCGATTGCACTCTCGACTCCGGGGCCCCGCGGACCGAACGTTCTCCAACCGGGTTTTCTCTCCTCCGATGCCTAACCTCGACGTCAAGATTCCCTCCCTGGGCGAATCCATCACCGGCGGCGTGCTCTCAAAGT
>JBJKRV010000644.1:0-4427 GCA_046704465.1 Opitutaceae bacterium
CCCCTGCTCCGTCGGCAGCGCCGTCGGGGTGTAGTCACGCACCCGCCGGTTGCCGGGTTTCCGATAACTGGCGCCGTAGCCCACGCCCACCAACAGCAGCGGCGGCACGGCGTTCACCGCGCGCATCCGCCCGTACGCCTCGCTCGCGAACCGAAACTGGTCGTCGCCGTCCATGAACAGCACCGCGGGCCAGGGGCCTGGATCCACCGCCGGATCCGGCGCGTCCTCATAGATCCAGTAGTCGGTGCCAAGCGCGGGGGAGCGCAGGTGGAAGGCGGGTTCCGTGGACGGCATGGTCTTGCTCCCGTCAGCGCCGCGGCAACACCAAGGGCGCGATCCGCCCGGCGCCCCGGGCTTCCGTATCCTCGCCGCGGGCGAATACCCGCACCGAAAGCCACAGCAGCACCAGCGTGATCAGAACCAGGGCCCCCACCCCCAGCGGCACGCCAAAGAACCCCTGACCCAGCAAGGCGTGCCGCATCAGATCCACGCCATAGGCCACCGGATCCGCATGCGCGGCCACCTTCATCCAATGCGGCACCTTCTGGAGCGGGAACAGCGCGCCCGACAGGAAGAACATCGGCAGGATCAGGGCGTTGCTCACGATGGGAAAGACCGTCGGCGACGAGAAACGCGCCGCCACCGCCACCCCCAACGCCGAGAACGTCACCGCCGCCAGGGACATTGCCGCCAGGACCTCGATCGTGTTCACCAACCCCAGATGCACGCCGACCAGCGGCGCGAAGACCAGCAGGATTGCGCCCTGCACCAGCGCCTGCAGCGCCCCCGCCCCGATGCGTCCGCCGGCGATGGCCCACCTCGGCACGGGCGCCACCAGCACCGCCTTCAGAAATCCGATCTGGCGGTCAAACACGATCGTGATGGCCGCGAAGGTCGCCGTGAACAGCAGGGTCAGCGCGAGCACGCCGGGAAAGATGTACCGGCGATAATCGTGGCCGCCGAGCAGGGAGCTCGAACCGAGTCCGGTGCCGAGCACGAACAGGTAGAGCAGCGGCTGCACCAGCGAACTGATGAGGCGGACGCGGTCCTGCCAAAACCGTTTCATGTCGAGAACGATCAGCGTCCACACGGCATTCATCGCGGCGGTCCTCCGTTTCGGCCGGAGGGCGGCGCCCCGGCCCCATCAGAACCCAGACCGCGGCCGGTCATTTGAAGAAAGACGTCCTCCAGGCCCGGCTCGTGCATTTCCACCCGGTGCACGCGCACCGGCAGCTCCCGCACGAGCATCGGCAACAGCGCCGCCGGATCGGCGTGCACGATCATCAGTTGTTTGTCGGCCGCCGCGGCCTGGAATCCGCGAGCCGCGAGCCACGCTGCCGCCGCCGCGTCGTCGGTCGTGCTCAGCCGGATCACGCCGCCACCAAAGCCGGCCTTGAGTTCGCGCGGGCTCCCCAAAGCCAGAAAGCTCCCGTCCGAGATGAGGGCGATGCGGTCCGCCACCTCGGCTTCCTCCATGTAGTGGGTGGTGAAGAAAACCGTGAGGCCTTCGGCAGCCATGCGTTTGACCTCGCCCCAGAATTGGTGGCGCGCCTCGACGTCGAGGCCGAGGGTCGCCTCGTCCAGAAACAGCACCTGCGGTCGGGCGACGAGGGCGCGTGCCAGCTCGATGCGACGGCGCTGGCCGCCCGAGGTCTGCTCGGCCGGACGGTCGGCCGCCGCCTGCAGGCCCAGCTTCTCCAGCAGCATCGCCGCCTGCCGGCGGGCCTCCCGCACCCCGAGGCCGTAGCAGCGGGCCATGAGCTCGAGATTGTCGCGCACGGTGAGCCGGCGCTCGATGGCGGGCTCCTGGAAGACGATCCCGATCTTGTGCCGCACTGCATCGCGCTCCTTCGAGACGTCGTGTCCGCACAGGGTGGCCCGCCCGCCGGTGAGGGTGCGCAGGGTCGCGAGGATGGAAAAGAGTGTCGTCTTGCCCGCCCCGTTGGGGCCGAGGAGCGCGAACATCTCCCCGCGGCGCACGGTCAGATCGATGCCCCGGAGCGCCTGCACCTCGCCGTAGTTTTTCGTGACGCCCCGGACCTGGATGATCCCGTCGGCGGCGTCCGGAGACTCTGGCGGTGCTGGCGTGGTCATGGCGCGGCTGGCGACCAAGAAAACGTGGTTGCCGCCCTCCGGCAAGCGGGCGGCGTTGAATGCTCCGCGCGCCGGCGTCGCGGTCTCCGGCGTTCCGGCATTGCGCCGCGACGTCCGGACCACCACATTCCGCCGCTGTCCCGTGACCGATCCGCACCCATCGTCCGCCGCGCCGCACCCCTGGCGGTGGACCCCCTCGCTGTATTTCTGCGAGGGCGTCCCCTACGTCGTGGTGATGACCGTGGCGGTGGTCATGTACAAGAACCTGGGGATCTCCAACACCGACATCGCGTTCTGGACCAGTTGGCTGTACCTGCCGTGGGTCATCAAGCCGCTGTGGTCGCCGGTGGTGGACCTGATCCGCACCAAGCGTCTGTGGATCGTACGGCTGCAGTTCGTGGTGGGGGTGGTCCTGGCCCTCATCGCCGTGGCGCTGCCCGGCGCCCATTTCTTCCGCCACACGCTCGCCTGCTTCTGGGCGCTGGCCTTCTGCTCGGCCACGCACGACATCGCGGCGGACGGGTTCTACATGCTGGCGTTGCGGCCCGATCAGCAGGCCGCGTTCGTGGGCGTGCGCAACACGTTCTACCGCGTAGCGTGGATCGCCGGGCAGGGCGGCCTCGTCTTTCTGGCCGGATACCTCGAGCACTCGCTGGGCAACATCCGCAGGGCCTGGACGGCGGCCTTTCTCCTGGTGGCCGCCCTGTTCGTCGTGATGGCCCTGTATCACACGATTGTGCTGCCGCGGCCCACGGTTGATCGGCCGGCGGCGCGCACGGCGCGCCGGGGCGCCGACTTCTTCCACGTGTTTGCCACGTTTTTCAAGAAGCGAGACATCAAGGTCATCCTGGCGTTTCTGCTGCTCTACCGTCTGGCGGAGGCGCAGCTGTTGAAGTTGGTGCCACCATTTCTGTTGGATCCCCGGAGCGTCGGCGGACTGGGCTTGAGCGACGAACAGGTGAGCCTGATTTACGGCACGCTGGGAATCGCGGCACTACTGGCGGGCGGGCTGGCCGGCGGATACGTGATTTCGCGGTTCGGACTGAAACGCCTGCTCTGGCCCATGCTGATCAGCATGAACCTGCCGCTTGCGGTGTTTGTGTTTCTGGCCGTGCGCCAACCCGGCAATCTGGCGGTCGTCGGCGGGACACTGATGGTCGAGCAATTCGGCTACGGCTTCGGCTTCACGGCCTACATGGTTTATATGATGATGGTGTCCACCGGCGAGCACAGCACCGCGCACTACGCCATCTGCACCGGAATCATGGCGTTGGGGATGATGGTTCCCGGCTTGCCGGCCGGCTGGTTGCAGGACCATCTGGGATATGTCCGGTTCTTTATCTGGGTCTGCCTCTCCACGATCCCGTCGTTCGTTGCCACCGCGCTGCTTCGCGTGGATCCCGGCTACGGTCGAAAGGCCTGATCGGGGAGCCGGAGTTCAGGCCTGTTTCAAGAACCGGCGGAGCCCCCGGGTTGGCCCGCCAACCCCCGGGGGACGCCAGCCTTTGGGTTCACTGACCTCTGCGCACTTCTACCGCCTGCGGCCGCCTCCCCTTCGCGGTTGCGATGTTGGACTTACGCGATCCCTGTCCATCAATCGGTCGCGATCACGATCCACGGCGTCCTGCATCGTCCGGTCCTGATCCTGAAGTCGATCCTGTTTCTTCAGCTGGTCTTTTGCCTGGTCGCCCGCGCTCTTCTTGTCCTGATCCTTGAGGCGGTCCCGGATCGTGTCCCGATCGCGGTCCATCGTCTTCAGAGCCGTGGCGAATTCCTCGTCGCTCAGCGTGCCATCCTTGTCGGTGTCAAACCGCCTGTTCCATTCCTGTTGTTGTGTCGCCAGGCGTTGCTGTTCGCTGGTTTGCACCTGTTCCTGATCACGGATCTGGGTCTGGCTTTGGTCCCTGGTGCGCTGCTGGACGGCGCCCTCTCCGCCTGCGGCGGCAGGTTCGGGGTTCGGCGGCGTTCCCTGTGACTGGCGCACCATTGCTTCGTTGCGAAGCCTGACCTTTTCGAGGGCAGCCAGTTTCTCGCCCTGATCCAGGCGTCCGTCGCCGTTCTGGTCATGGGCTCGAACCGTCTGTTCCCAACGGGCCTGTTGTTGCACCATGCTTGTTTCCTGCTCCGTCTGCCGGACCGTTTCGCGTTCTTGGTTGGAGACCGCCCCGGAGTCTTCGGCGGCTGCGCCTGACACCGACGCCATCGCAGCCGCTAACACTGCCAATGGAAATATTAAGGTTTTCATCGCTGGATTCGTTGAGGGACTTTGACAGCCCAACTCATACTGGGATCCAGTTGCCATAAGACTTTCTCCGCCCGCGCAGGCAGCCAGC
>JBJKRV010000645.1:0-8034 GCA_046704465.1 Opitutaceae bacterium
GTAGTAGACGGCGCTGTAGCGGATCCAGGCGTCACCGATGGGCTCCATGCCGCACTCAATGTACTGCCCGGTCTTGTTGGCGGTGTTGCGGGTGCGCCGGGCGGCGAGCAGGTGGACCACCAGAAACGGACCCAGGGCGAAGATCAGGCCCCCCAGACAAAACGCGACGATGTAGATCAGGTCGGCGCTGAGAGTTTCATTCATTGGTGTGATTGCGGGACGAACCGTGCGCGAGGTCGATGAACTGCATGGCACATCATCGCATGGATTGGGGCGCAGCGGCAGCGCACGTCTTGGCGAGCTTTGCGCATTTTTTGCAGCGTCAATCCGTGCGCAGGCACGGGCGCAGCGGAGGCGGGGGCCCGGGGCCGCCGCTGAGGACCGGGGCGGGAGGGGTCAGGCCCGCGCGTCCAGGCGGGCGCAGATGGCCCGGGCGGCACGGCGGGCGTCGCGGACCGCCTGGAGGACAGAGACCGGACCCCGGACGATATCCCCGCCGGCGAAAACCCCGGGGATGCTCGTCATCTGCTGCGCGTCAACGATGACGGCGCCGTCGGCATCCGTGGCGAGGCCGGCGAACGAGGGGGTGTGGGGCAGGGGTTGCCGGACGAATCCCAGCGCCAGCAGGACCCAGTCCGCCTTCAGGTCGAATTCCTTGCCGGGCACGGCGTGGAAAACGCGGCGCCCGTCCGGGCCGGTCTCGGCCGGCTCCGTGTGCGCGAGGCGCACGCCGGTGACGGCGTCGCGCTGGTCGCCGAGCACGGCGACGGGAGTGGCCCGATAGACGAAACGCGCGCCTTCCTCCACCGCGTCATCCCGGTCCCGGCGGCAGCACGGCATGGACGCCTCGTCGCGCCGGTAGGCGGCCACGGCCTCGACCGCCCCGGCTCGCATCGCGGTGCGGACCGCGTCGACGGCGGTGTCGCCCCCGCCCAGCACGACGACGCGTTTTCCCGCCACGTCGATGGGCGGCATGTCCAGGGTCAGGGCGGAGTTCTTCTGGATGAGGAAAGGCAGGGCCTGGACCACCCCCCTGAGGTCCGCGCCCGGGACATGGAGGGAGCGGGCCTGCTGGGCTCCGAGACCGAGGTACACGGCGTCGAACCGCGACTGCAGTTCGGGGAGGGAAATGCCGTTGTCGACGGCGACGCCGAGGCGGAACTCGACGCCGCGCTCCCGCAACAACTCGATGCGCCGCTGGGCCACGGACTGTTCCAGCTTGAACGCGGGCAGGCCGTGGATCTGCAGGCCGCCGGGTACGAGGTCGGAATCGAAGATGGTCACCGCGCAGCCCCGCCGCGCCAGTTCGTCCGCGCAGGCCAGCCCGCCGGGGTTGGAGCCGAGCACGGCGACCTTCCGGCCGTTGGGCGGCGCCGCTTCGGGGGAGACGCCGCCATGGGCAAAGGCATAGTCGTTGAGAAACTGTTCGATGGCCTTGATCGACACCGGCTCGGTCCGTCCCTCGAGAATGCACAGTCCCTCGCAGAGGCGGTCGGCGGGACACGAGGCCGCGCAGGCCTCGGGCAGGTTCGAGGTGGAGTGCAGCACGGCCGCCGCCTCGAGAAACTGCCCCTCGGCCGTCAGCGCGAGCCACTCGGGGATCCGGCTGCCGAGCGGGCAGCCGGTCACGCAGGCCGGTTCGGGGCACACGATGCAGCGGCTGGCCTGCTCCCGGGCGGTGATCTCGTCGTAGAGCCCGTAGATCTCCAGGAAATCCGCCAGCCGTTCGGCGGCCGGTCGCTTCGGCGGGTCCTGTCGCGGCACGGAGCGCCAGGCCAGCCTGGCTTCGGTCTTGGGCAGGGCGTTATCGCTCATCGCGCGGCGGGGTTGTGTGCGGATAGTTTTCCACAAGTCGGCGAACCCCGCAAGCGCGGTCGAATCCGGCCGGGCGTGCCGCCGCGGCTTGCACCGGCCGCCGCCGCGGGTAAATCAGTCGGCATGTCCTCCCAGAGCCGCACCTCCCGGCGCCGCCCCCCGGTCCCGGTTCGCGCCGTCGATTTTGTGATGTACTGCACGCGCGACCTGCGCCGCAGCCGCGCCTTCTACCGGCAACTCTTCGGGCTGAAACGAGGCGAAGAGTGGGGCGACTTCTGGTCCGAATTCGCCACCGAGCCCGTCGCGCTGTGCCTGAACGGGCCGAAATCAAGGCGGCATCCGGACTGGAACTGGCAGGGGACGCCGTGCCTCGGGCTGGCGGTGGACGACGTGCCGGGCGCCGTGGCGGCCTGCCGGAAGCGCGGCGTCCGCGTGCTGATCGAGCCGGTCGAGACCCGCGTCTGCTGGATGGCGTGGATCGCCGATCCGGACGGCAACCGCATCTGCCTGCATTCGCGCAAGGACGGCACCGCGGGCTAGGAACGAAACGGGCCGGTCGATCGACCGGCCCGGGATTCATCGGGGAAGCTGGCGGGTGGTCAGAGCTTGCCGCCGTAGATGGCGCTCTTGCCCAGTTCCTCCTCGATGCGGAGGAGCTGGTTGTATTTGCAGATCCGGTCCGTGCGGCAGAGCGAGCCGGTCTTGATCTGGCCGGCGTTGGTGGCCACGGCGATGTCGGCGATGGTGGAATCCTCGGTCTCGCCCGAGCGGTGGGAGATGACGGCGGTGTAGTTCGCCTCCTTGGCCATCTCCACGGCGTCGAACGTTTCCGTCAGCGAGCCGATCTGGTTGACCTTGACGAGGATCGAGTTGGCCACGCCCTCCTTGATGCCGCGGGCGAGGATCTCGGTGTTGGTGACGAAGATGTCGTCGCCCACGAGCTGGAGCTTCGGGCCGAGCGTGTCCGTCAGCTTCTTCCACGTCTCCCAGTCGTTTTCGCCGCAGCCGTCCTCGATCGACACGATGGGGTATTTGGCCGCGAGTTCCTTGTAGAAGGCCACCATCTGGTCGCCTGAGAGCTTCCGGCCGTCGGACTTCTTGAAGACATACTTCTTGCTGGCGGCGTCGTAGAACTCGGAGGCGGCGGCGTCGAGGGCGAGCTTGATGTCCTTGCCGAGGGCATAGCCGGCGCTCTTCACGGCCAGGGCGATGGTGTCCAGCGCGGCCTCGGTCGACTCGAGCTTGGGGGCGAAGCCGCCCTCGTCGCCGACGGCGGTGGAAAGCCCCTTGTCCTTGAGCACCTTCTTCAGGGTGTGGAAAACCTCGGCGCCCATCCGCAGGCCCTCGCGGAAGCTGTCGGCGCCGACCGGCATGATCATGAATTCCTGGAAGTCGATCGGGGCGTCGGAGTGGGCGCCGCCGTTCATGATGTTCATCATCGGCACGGGCAGGACCTTGGCGTTGGGTCCGCCGAGGTACTTGTAGAGGGGCTGGCCGAGGGCGCCCGCGGCGGCGCGCGCGGTGGCGAGCGACACGCCGAGGATCGCATTGGCGCCGAGCTTGGACTTCGTCTTCGTGCCGTCGAGCGCCAGCATGGCGCGGTCGACCCCCACCTGGTCGGTTGCGTCCATGCCGGTCAGCGCCGGGGCGATGGTCGCCTTGACGTTGGCGACGGCGCGCAGCACGCCCTTGCCAAGGTAGCGCTTCTTGTCGCCGTCGCGCAGCTCCAGGGCCTCGTGTTCGCCGGTGGAGGCCCCGGAGGGCACGGCGGCGCGGCCGAGATGGCCGGAGGCGAGGCGGACGTCGACTTCGATCGTGGGATTGCCACGGGAGTCGAGGATTTCGCGGGCAGTGATGGCGGTGATGGTCGTGTTCATGACGCAGAGCTAAAGGATCAACGCAATAGGCCGTCGGGCGCCCAAGGTGAAGGCAAAACCCCGTCCGCGGCCCGGAATCGGGTTTCCCGCGCCGCTTTCCGTCGGCCCCCGGCCGGCACCGCGCGCGATCAACCCCACGGCGGCCGGGTGTCGCCGATGCGCTTGATCATGCGCTGGAGGAGACCGGGACGCTTGGGGCGGAGGGCCTCCGGCACCTGCGCGAGGTTGCCGCTGCGCTCGGCGGTGTGGATCGGCGTGACCCCGTCGTAATTGCGGACGTTCAGCAGCTCCGCGGTCATCAGTTCGGCCGGAATCTGGTCGAGGAATCCGGCGAACGCGGCCGCGTGGACCGCGGTGTCGCCATGGTCGTTCCGCGTCAGCAGGAGGTCGGCCGTGAGCTGGACCGGCGGAATCTTGGACAGCTGTCCGGTCTCGGCGGCCGCGTGAATCGCGGTGTAGCCCGATTTGCTGGCGATGGCGAGATTCTCGATGATCAACAGCCCGGCGGGCACCTGCTCGAGGTGGCCCGCGATCGCCGCCGCGTGCAGCACCGTGTCGCCGGCGGTGGTCTGGAGGAGCAGCCGCTCCCGGGTGAGGAGTTCGGGCGGGATCTGGTCGAGATGGCCGTTGAGCGCCGCGACGTGAAACACGGTTTCACCGCTGATGTTCTGGTCGGCGAGCAGTTCGGCGGTGAGAAATTCGCCCGGCATCCGGGCCAGCGTCCCGTTCTCGGCCGCCTCGTGGAGCAGGGTGTTGCCGAGCTCGGTCTTGAGGCGCGTCATTTCGACCGTGAGGATACCCGGCGGAATCTGGTCGAGATGTCCGTGGGCGGCGGCCACATGGAGCACGGTGTAGCCGCTGTTGCTGCGGGTCAGCAGGTGATCGCGGACCAGCAGGTCGCGCGGCACCTGATCGAGATGGCCGCCCTCGGCCGCATGATGCAGCGGCGTGTACCCGGATTCGTTCTTGGCGAGCAGGTTGTCCGCCGTGAGTGCGGCGGCCGGCAGCTCGCGGAGCCGCCCGTACCTGGCCGCCGTATGAAGCGGCGTGCTGCCGGCCGAATTGCGCGCGGTGAGGGCCTCTTGGGTCAGCGCACTGACGGGCACCTGGAAGAGCGTCCCCTCGCGGATGGCAGCATGCAGGTTGATGGCTTCCATGCTATAACGACAAGAATGAACGAACCGCCGCGGAAACGGCGAGGCAATTCAAAAGCCCCCCGGGCGCCGCGCCGACCGGAAGGCCCGGCGTCGAGGAAATGGATTTGCCAAGGCATGCCCGATGCTCACGATCAAGGTCATGAGCAATGCTTCCGACGCCCCGGCCGCAGGTGGTGGCGACGCGGTCAAGGGTGCGATTCTGGTGATCGACGACGAGAAGCCGCTGCTCGAGGTCTTTTCGGCCGCGCTCGGCCCCTATTTTGACGTGGAGACCGCCACCTCCGTGCAGGAGGCGGAGACGTTGCTGCGAAAGCGGAAATTCAAGGTGGTCGTGTCCGACCACCTGATGCCGGGAGGAAACGGCATGGGTTTTCTCGTGCGGGTGCGGGAGGAGTATCCGGACATGCAGCGCGTGCTGGTGACCGCCTACATGAAGCCGGAAATGTTGCTGCGGAGTGTCAACGAGGCCGCGCTGTTCCGCTACCTGCTGAAACCGGTTTCGCTCGCCGAGCTGGTCACTGTCGTGCAGGAGGCCGCCAAGCTTCACGATCGGGCGGTGCAGTCGGCCGTTTGAGGATCCCGCATGGCGCCCGACCTGCCGCCGACCGACCCCGCCGCCCGTCCGTCGGTCCTGGTCGTGGACGACGAGGCGGAGCTTTTGAAGGTCATGCGGTAGAGCCTCTAGCCGGCCTGTGAAGAGACGACGGCGGCCACGGGGGCCGAGGCGGAGGCGAAGATGGCGGCCCGGAAGTTCGCCGTCGTGGTGAGCGACCACCTGATGCCGGGCGAGGGCGGACTCGATTTTCTCGTGCGGATGCGCGAGATCCATCCGGACACCCGGCGCATCCTGCTGACCGGCTACATGAATCCCGAGCTGATTTCACGCAGCGTGAGCGTGGCGGAGCTGGCGGCCTGCCTGCTCAAACCTGTCAACATCGAGGAACTGGTGCGGGCGGTGGGCGCGGCGGCCGGCTGACGTCCGGCAGGACAAAATCTGCACAGCAATGGTGAGCGGGTGCGGAGCCGCCGGCGGCGCGCCGCGGTACGGTGGCGCCATGCAGGCACCCTCCCTTCAGCGCGCACGCGTGCCCCGTCGCGTCCGTCTGGCCCTGGAGATCGGCTGGGTGATCATCATCGCGAAATGCCTGGCCGTGCCGTGGGTCGTGAATCATTACCAGGTTCCGTTCGGCTCCGGCTGGGTGATCGTCCCGACCCTCCTGTTCGCGGGTCTGGTGACGCTCCTGGTGGTGATCCACTACGACGACTGACCGGCGGCCAAAGGCCGGAAACGTCCGGACCGGAACCAACGCGCGCCCCGGTTCCTCCCGCCGCCGGGAAAGGCGCGCATGGGCTCCTGCCCAGCTGTGGTCAAGGTTCGCCAGAGTTGGGCGGGGAGAATTCCCCGGGGGTCAGGGCGCCCGCCCGGCGCCGGCGGCCGCGGTGCCGTTGAGCTTGGCCCGCAGGTAGGGCGCCGTCGGACTGCGGCGCACGCGAGCGAGTCCCGCCAGCGGTCCCTGATAGACGATCTCGCCGCCGGCCGGGCCGCCACCCGGGCCGAGCTCGACCAGCCAGTCGGCCTCGGCCAGCAGGTCGAGGTGGTGCTCGATCACGACCACGGTGTGCCCCTGGTCCACGAGGTCGTGCAGCACCTTCAGCAGCTTCTCGCAGTCGCTCAAATGGAGGCCGATGGTCGGCTCCTCGAGGAGGTAGAGGTTGCGCGGCCGGAGGTCGTGCGAGCGCTCGGCGTAGGTCTGCAGACCGTGGGCCAGTTCAGTGACCAGCTTCAGGCGCTGGGCCTCGCCGCCCGAGAGTGTCGGGCTGCTCTGGCCGAGCGTCAGATAACCCAGGCCGCAGTCGCACATGAGCCGGCAGATCTCCCCGAGGCGCGCATGAAAGTCGAAGAACCGGGCGGCGTCCTCGAACGTGAGCTGCAGGACGTCGCCGACGGACTTTCCCTTCCAGGTGAGGTCGGCCAGTTCCGGCCCGTACCGCAGGCCGCCGCAGGCCTCGCACGGCAGGTAGGCATCGGGCATGAAGGCCATCTCCAGCTTGATGCGGCCGGCGCCCCCGCAGGTCTCGCACCGGCCGCCGGCGGTGTTGAAGGAAAAGCGTGAGGCCGTGTAGCCGCGGATCTTCGACTCGGGGAGCGAGGCGAAGAATTGCCGGATGAGGTCGAAGATCCCCAGGTAGGTGGCGGGGGTCGACCGCGGGGTCTTTCCGATCGGGGCCTGGTCGACTTCGATGACCGACTTGAATCCGTGCGCCCCGCGGAGTTCGGCGAATCCGGCGCCGGAGTCCTCGCCGGCCAGGACGGCCGCGGCGGGTCCTCCCCGGCGGAGAAACTCGCGTCCGGTCAGTCGGGGCCGGCGGAGCGCCGCGGCGCAGGCGACGGCCGGTCGCAGCATGTCGCCGAAGAGGGTGGACTTGCCCGCACCCGACGGGCCGCACACCATGACCAACCGCCCGAGCGGCAGGCGGAGATCGACCGAGCGCAGGTTGCGGAAGCGGGCTCCCTGCAACTCGAGCCAGGCGGGCTGGGCTTTGAGTTCGGGGTTTCGGGTTTTGGGTTGGCCGCCCGGCCGGCTTCGCACCTTTGGCCGATTGCTGGATCCGTGCCCCTTGTCGCTTGGGGTTTCGCGGTACGTGCCCCGCAGGGGATGCCGGATGCCCTGGGTGAGAAACAGCCCGGTCAGCGAGCGGTCGCTGCGCCGGATCTCCCCGGGAGTGCCGGCCGCGATGACCTCGCCGCCGTGCGTGCCGGCGCCCGGACCCAGGTCGATGATGCGGTCGGCCCGCTCCATCATGGCGTCGTCGTGCTCGACGACCAGGAGGGTGTTCCCCTTGTCCCGCAGGGTCACGAGCGTCTCGATCAGGCGCTCGTTGTCGTGCGCATGGAGCCCGATCGAGGGCTCGTCGAGCACGTAGAGCACGCCGGACAGGTTGGAACCGAGCTGCGCGGCCAGCCGGATGCGCTGGGCTTCGCCGCCGGAAAGCGTCTCGGTCGGGCGGTCGAGGGAAAGATAGCCCAGACCCACGTGACCGAGGAAGCGCAGGCGTTCCTCGATCTGCGGCACGAGATCGCGGACGATGGCCCGCCCGCGGGCATCGAGCGAAAGGTGGTGGAGCCGGTCGATCAGGCCGGCGGGCGTCAGCCGCAGCAGGCCGGGAAGGGAGAGGGGCTCGCC
>JBJKRV010000646.1:0-8209 GCA_046704465.1 Opitutaceae bacterium
GGCCGGGGGGGGTCTGCGTGACGTACATCGGATCGTCGTCGTTGACGAATCCGTTGCGCGTGGTCCTGCTGAAGAGCAGGACAGTGCCGAGGAAGAGCAGCGCACACACCGCCGCCGTGGGGATTCCGGGACGGACTGACAGCATGCGGAGCACTCCGTTTACCTACGTCGCCGCCGGGGCGGAGCAATTGATTTCGCTGTTGCCCATGATCCGGTCGCAGTGGGGAGGCCGGCGCAGCCGCAAGGCTGCGGATTCTCCACATTGATTTTCAGGCCGTCGGCCGGCAGGACCTTGCATTGCCAGATTGAGGATCCGATCGGATCCTCAATCTGGCAGACGCGCCTCCAGGTGACCACGATGACTCACGACTGCCTGTCTACAGCGGGCTCAGGCGCACGAGGTAGACGTCGTTGGCGCGCATCGGAAACTGCCGGGCAAACGCCCCGTCGGCGCCCACCGTGACGAGCGTGCGAAGAATCGGGGTGCCGTTGTTGTGAGCCTTCAGAAACGCCACTTGCGCCGGCGACAGGTCGTGCGGCGAGCCGAGCTTGAGGTAGTCGCCATAGGCATCGTTCACCCGGTATCCGACCTTCGACACCTCGAGCTCATAGGTCCCGGGCTTCAGGCCGGTCAGGCGGAGATCGACCGGCGGCCGGGGGGCGGGCGGGATGTCGCGCAGGTAGTACACCTGGTCGTTCTCCTTGGGCGTGGGGTGGGGCAGGCTGAAGTCCCAGAATAGCGCCTGGACGCCGCCGGATGGGTTGCGGCACACGTAGCTGGCCGGATCCGACGACTTCAGCTCCTGGCTGCCGAGCTCGTGGAGAAAACGGAAGGCGTAAAACGCCGGCTTCGGGATGCCCTGCATGTTCAAGAGTCCGAAGCCGCCGTGGAACGGCCGCCGCCGCGGGCCCGCCTCCTCAAAGATGTCGGTGAAGGTCCAGTACGACATCGACTGTGCGTAGCCGGCTGAGTGGCGCACCTTGTCGAGGATGAAGGCGGCGCTCTGGTAGCAGTCGTGGATCGGATCCTTGGGCGTGTAGGAGGTGCTCCATTCGGTGTAGTGCAGTGGCAGGTGCGGCATCGGCGAGGCCGCAATCTCAGCGCGCGAACGCCGGATGTTGCCCCAGATCGCGTCCGGATCCGGCGAGAGAATGGTCCCTGCGTTGCCGTCCACGTCGACGTAACCCTTGTTCACCGCGTAGTCGTGGGTCGATATGAAATCGAGCGGCACGTGGTTCTTGAAACAGTAGTCGATGAATTGCGGAATCCACGCGTTACCGGCGGTCGCCGGCCCGCCGACGCGGTAGTCCGGGCACACGCTCTTGATCGCCCGCGCCGTCTCGGCATACAGGCGGAAATAGTCCGCCTGGGTGCCGTCGAAAAATACCTTCAGGTTCGGCTCGTTCCACACCTCGAAGTACCAGGTGCGGACCTCCGCCTCGCCGTAGCGGCGGGTCCAGTGCTCCACCAGCGCCCGGATCAGGCTCTCCCATTTCTTCGGGCTCTTGGGCTGGGTCACATTGCCGTGCCACCAGAAGATCGTCTGTTTGCCGCTCGCCAGCGCGTCCGGCATGAAGCTGAGCTCCACGAACGGCTTCATGCCGATGCGCAGCAGGTAATCGTAGACCATATCGATGTACTGCCAGTTGTAGACCGGGTGCCCGTCCTTGTCCTCGGAGTAAACGCCCATGTCATCGCTGAGCAGGCCGTGCATGCGGACGTAGCGGAAGCCGCACTCGCGGTGCACCCAGGCGAGTTGGCGCTGCCAGTCGGCGCGCAGTCCCAGGCTGGCGTGCCCGGAGCCGACGCACAGCTCGAACATGCGGTCGAGCGGGCCCTGCACCTGCTGCACGTCGGCCGAGATGATCCGCGCCGGGCCGTCCGCCGCCGGGGCGGCTGCCGCGGGTGTCCCGTGAACGGGCATCAGGGCGATCGCCGGGAGGAAGGCGAGCAGGGCACGGGCGGGAAACAAGGACACGATGGCACGCAAATGATGGGGCGTAGTCATGGAATCGGGGAGGGTTTCGGCGACGCCCGAGCGAAGGACCCGGACCGCCGCGAGTCAACCGTCTCGGGCGGGTGCGGGCCGCTGCCGCCGCGCGGCCGAGCCGAACTCTGCTCATGAGGAGCGTTTCATTCTAATCTCGGGAATCCATGGCGCCGCGAGAAAAGCCGGAGAAAGCCCGGCCGGTCCCTTGACAGCACTGGCGGCGCACGTAACTTGCGCCGCCGGAAACGGATTTCCGGCGGACCCCAATCCCCGTCCATCAACTGCAGCATGCTCCGGTCTCCACGGGCTCAAGGAAGAAGGATCGCATGAAACTCGCCCCGTTATCCCTCATTGGCTGCGCCCTGGTGTTCTCCGCGCCGACCTGCCAGGCGTCCGGCAGTTTTCTCGACGCGCTCAAATCGTTTGCCGGCAAGGTCGAGGAGGCGGCGAAGCAGATCCCGGCGTCGGCAAACAAGGCCACGCCGGCCAACAACACGACGCCCGCTTCGGCGCAAAACACCCCGGCACAGACTGCACCCGGCCAATCGACGGACCAGTCGGGCGCCTCCCAGGGCCTGATGCAGGACATGGGAGCAGGCCCGCCGGCCATCCCGTCCGGGACGGCGGCGGACACCGCAAAGATCGTTGCGTCCCTGCCTTCCTTCGACGTCGTCGGCATCAAGCTGGGAATGCCGGCCAAGGACGCGGTCGGGGCGCTCGAAGGCATGAGACCGAAGCTGGTCATCCGGCCGGCGACGATCCGGTACACCATTCTGCCCGAACCGCTGACGTATGAAGTCTACGCGGCGAGCCCCCAGATCATCCGCACCGGTCACCTGGGCGACCCCGACACCGAGCAGATCGATCTTCTGCTCACGATGCCGCCGAACCGGGAGGTGGTGTCCCGGATCAGCCGGTACGTGACTTTTTCGAAGACGACGGCGCCGGACCAGGACCGGCTCGCAGCCGCCTTGATCAGGAAATACGGACCCGTGAGCTACGACTCCCATCCTGCCAACCTCTACATGGCGGGCGTGCGCACCATGCTCTGGGTGGATCGGGACGGAAAGCGGCTGCAGCATCTCGCTTTCGGCCAGCCGGAATTCATCCACATCGAACAGGTGATGCTGGACACGCCCTCTTTCGGGGAAACTTCCTTTGCGGGATCCTTTGCGGGGGCGGGGGTGGACGCGACTCGGGTCCGGATGGACTCTCTCGAGCTGAAGCGACGGCTCCAGAATGGGTTCGAAAAAACAGGCCTCGCCGCGGACCAGACCCACTTCACCATGGTCTACGCGGAGATAATGCGTGCCTGCAATATCGGCATCTCATCGCCCGATGTGGTAGGGGCGCTGCTGGTGACGGTTGGCAGCCTTCCGCTCGATCGCAGCGCCACCGATGCCACCCACCAGATGCTGGTCGCCGCGGCCCAGACCCACCAGGCGAACGAGGAAAAGGCCGCCCAGTCAAACCTGCCGTCGCTGTAGGAGCCGCGTCGCCCCGCAGACCGGAAGATCCGGCTCATTCGGGTCCGCCGGAAGGAAGGGACCGGGGCGAACCTGATACAGCCGGAATCCGAGTTTTGGGGCTTGGCTTTGCCGCGACCTCGTCTTATTTTCTCCAAGGTCGAAGAGTTTACCTCTGCCGTCGCGAACGTTCAGGACCAAATCGGCGAGTCGTGCGTGCCTTCCGCTTCATTTCCCTTCTGATCGCCACCGCGGGCTGCGCCCCGCTCGCACACGCGGGGATTCTGGACTGGTTGTTTCATTACGAGGTCGAGGTGACCGTGAACACGGATGTCACGCCCGCCGGAGCCAAGCTCCCGCCGGCGTCGCCCGGGCATCCCGTCTACTACCTGGGCGTCAGCATGGGCTATCGTGACCTTGGCGGCATCATCGCCGGCGACAAGCTGCCCAGCGAGAAGACGATGGACACCTGGGTCGCCAGGGCCCTGGCAAAACAGGGCTACCTGCCGGCGGACGCCAAGCACCCGCCGACGGAGATCGTGGTGTTCACCTGGGGCAGCCTCTACGTCAACTGGTTCACGGGGAATCCCGACTTTCCCCAACAGATGAACCGCGGCCAGATGCTGCAATTCATGGGCGGAGAAAAGCTCGGGTTGGTATCCCGCTTTCCGACGTTTCCCGACATGGAACTTGCCCCCGAGCTGACCTTACTGAAACCTTCGGCCCAGAAGATCCGGACGGCGTCGTCGGGCGATCTCTACATGGCCGCCTTGCTCGGATACGATCTCCAGGCGGCCCTGCACAAGAAGGCCGTTCTCCTCTGGCGCACCCGCATCGCCTGTCCGTCGCGCGGGCTGGTCATGGCGGACACGCTGCCCAAGATGATCACCATCGCAGCGCCTCTGATCGCCCGCGAGACCGCGGTACCGGAGTGGATCCGGGCCAGCGATGTGTACAAGCCGGTGGTCAAGATCGGCAACCCGGTGGTGGAGGAGTATCTGGACTCGACGCCGATATCCTTCGTGGACGCCAGCAAGGCCCGGGCAGGCCGGTCGCGGAAATCGAAGAAATAGCCGGAGCGTTCCGAGCTTGCCCGCGGGTGGGGTGCCGCCCTCATTATGACCGCGCTTCCGCTGTCCCCGGCGGTTTCGCCGTCGCCCCATGAACACACGCATTTGGATGTCTCGGATCGCCGTTGTCATCGGTCTTGCCCTGGCCATTCGCCTGCCGGCAGCCGGTGCCGCGGACGCAGCGCCGGCCGCCGACTCCCTTCAGGCCGCCCGGCCGCACCGGCTGATCGTGCTCACGGACATCGGGGCCGATCCGGACGACACGGAGAGCATGGTCCGGCTGCTGCTCTATTCCGATGTCATCGACATCCAGGGCCTCATTGCCACCACCTCCACCTGGAAACGGACGTCGGTCTCGCCGGAACTGATTCGAAACGTCATCTGCGCCTACGCCAAGGTCCACGGCAACCTGGTGAAGCACGATCCGAAATACCCCTCGGCGGAGGCCTTGGAGGCGCTGGTCAAGCGCGGTCGGCCGGAATACGGAATGACCGGAGTCGGACCCGGCAAAGACTCGGAAGGGTCCAACTGGATCATCCGGACACTGGAGCAGCCGGACGTCAGGCCGCTCTGGATCTCCATCTGGGGAGGGCCCAATACCCTTGCGCAGGCTCTCTACCGGCTGCGCGCCTCCAAGACACCCGCAGAGCTGGAACGCCTGGTCGCCAAGCTCAGGGTCTATGCGATCTCCGACCAGGACGACAGCGGCCCGTGGATCAGGAGGAATTTCCCCAAGCTCTTCTACATCGTCAGCCCCGGCGGCGATTATGGCAACGCCACATGGTCCGCGATCAATACGGTGGTCCCCGGGATCGACAACACCACCATCAGCAACCGGTGGCTGGCGGAACACATCCAAGAGGACCACGGTCCGCTGGGCGCCGCCTATCCCGACGTCGCATACGGGATGGAGGGAGACACGCCGTCGTGGCTTGGACTGATTCCCAACGGCCTGAACGACCCCGAACATCCGAACTGGGGCGGCTGGGGTGGCCGTTACGAGCTTTACCAGCCGGAGGTGCCGGTGACGGATCCGCGGACCTTCATCGGCGGGGTACCGATTGGACAGGAAACGCGTCCGATCTGGACCAATGCGGTTGACGACTACACTCCGCCGGTGGCCGGCGCCTATGGCCGGGCGACCCGGCCGGGAGACAAGTCGTTCAAGGGATTCAAGGTCACCCTCTGGAGGTGGCGGGATGATTTTCAAAACGACTTTGCGGCCCGGATGGAATGGACAACGATGCCTGACCGCGACGCCAACCATCCCCCGGTTCCGGTCCCCGACGGCCCGACCGCGTTTACCGTCCGCTCGGGCCAGCGTTTCAGCCTTGGCGCGCACGCCACCGATCCGGATGGCGACAGCCTGAGCTACTACTGGTTCCAATACCCCGAGGCGGGGACCTACAAGGGGACGGTGAAGATCGACAGCGCCGAGAATCTGCCCGACGTCGCGGTGATCGCCCCGAAAGTTGATCAACCGGAAACCGTGCACTTCATTCTCCGGGTCACCGACAAGGGCAATCCGCCGTTGTCGCGCTATCTGAGGTTCGTGGTGACGGTCACGCCGTGATCGGATGTTCAGGGTGCGCACCGGCGCACGCGATCGCTCGCGCGTTTGCCTCTGGACGCCGCGCAAGGCGCGATACGGCCCGGAGAGGGGATCGTCGTCGCCGAAGACCCGTCGACGGTTTGCTTGCTCGTCAGGCTTCCTTCTTTTCCCGCTTGTCGACATGGTCGGTCCGGTGGTTCGGATGGACCCTTTCCCCGGCCGATGACGGATGGTCGCGGAGGCGGCTCGGTCCGGGCCGCGCCGATCGATCCGTGTTCATCCGATGAGTCGCTTCTTTCAGAAGGTCTCCCGCCCGCGCCCGGCGGTCGCGGGTGGCGTGCTGGTCGTCGCCGTCGTCGCCGCGTATGTGAACTCGCTGCACGGCGCCTTCGTGTGGGATGACGTTCCGACCATTGTTCACGGCACTTGGTACCGGCACCTGGCCACCGTTCTCACCGAACCGGCCGCGGTGAACACGGCCAGCGGCCGTCCGCTGGTCAGCCTGTCCCTCGCCCTGAATTATGCGCTCGGCGGTCTGAACCCGGTGGAATTCCACCTCTTCAACGTGCTCGTGCACGCGGCGGCGGCGTTGGCGCTCTTCGGCTTCGTCCGCCGGTTGGCGCTGCTGCCGCGGTGGGGCGGACGGTATGCCCCGCACGCCACCGGCCTGGCGTTCGCCGTCGCGGCGGTCTGGGCCCTGCATCCTCTGCAGACACAGGCTGTCGCTTACGTCATTCAGCGCGCGGAATCGATGATGGGCCTGTGCTACCTGCTGACGCTCTATTGTTTCATCCGCGCGGCCGGAAGGACCACAAGACCACGGACCACGAGACCACTGACAACCGGCGCACGGAAAACAGGACCTGGCGCAGACGGGTCTCAGAGTGTTTCCGCCGAAGTTGAATCTGTTGGCCCCCAAGGCCGCGTGGTCCGTGGTCCTGTTTTCTGGTATGCCGGTTCCGTCCTCGCCTGCGCCTTGGGCATGACGGCCAAGGAGGTCATGGTTTCCGCCCCGGTCATCGTGCTGCTGTTCGATCGCACGTTCCTGGCCGGATCCTTTCGCCGGGCCCTGGCCTCAAGGAAGGTTTATTACAGCATGGTGTTCGCCACCTGGCTGATACTCGCCGGGCTCGTGATCAGCCTGGGAGGAAATCGCGACGGCAGCACCGGCGGCTTCTCGGCCCACGCGGCCTGGGGGCCGTATTGGTTGACCCAGCTCCCCGCCGTCGCGACCTACCTCAAGCTGGCCTTCTTCCCGCATCCGTTGATCTTCCAGTACGGACCGTTCTGGCTGCCGGACGCGGCGGCGGCCCTGCCCGCGGCGCTGGTGGTGGTGCCGGTCGTGGTCCTGGCTGCGGTCGCCCTGGTTCGGTGGCCGACGGCGGGGTTCTTCGGCTTCTGGTTCTTCTCGATCCTGGCCGTCACCTCGCTCGTCCCCGGCACCGTCGACATGATCGTCGACTACCGGATGTACGTGGCGCTGGCGCCGCTGTGGATCCTCGTCGCCGCCGGTCTCCATTATTGGCGGCCGCGCGTCGCGCTGCCCCTGCTGGGGGCCGTGGCGTTGGGGTTTGGTGCCATCACCATCGCCCGCAACCGCGACTACCGGAGTTCGTTGAGCTTGTGGACCGCCAACGTGGCCCAGCGGCCGGGCAACGCCGTGGGCAGTTACAACCTCGCCGTCGGGCTGATCGGCGAGCGCGGCGGCGCCGCCAGGGCCGAGGCCCAGCTTGAAACCGCGCTGAAGCTGCAACCCGGGATGGCCATGGCCCACTACAACCTGGCCTGGCTGCTGGCCCGGCAACCCGGACAGATCGACCGGGCGATCGCCCATTATGAGGCGGCGATCCGGATCGCTCCCAACTATGCCATGGCGCACAACAACCTCGCCGTGCTGCTGCTTCGCCGCGGAGAACTCGCGCTCGGTTGCCGGCAACTGCAGCTGGCGGTGCGCTACGATCCGAACAACCGCGCGGCCTGGCTCAACCTCGTGTCGGTGCTCGAGAGAATGGACCGGCCGGGCGACGCGATTGACGCCTGCGCGGCCCTGGTGCGGGCGCAACCCGATGTCGCCGACGCCCAGGCCAGACTCGGAATCCACCTTGCCTTCGGACACCGGCAGGCCGACCC
>JBJKRV010000647.1:0-3754 GCA_046704465.1 Opitutaceae bacterium
CTCCGAGAGTCACGACCACCCGGCGGCGGTCAGTGCGTGAACTGCCAGTAATCTTCCTTGAGGCCTCCGCCGGCCGGATCGCCCCGGAAGACGAAGAAGAGGTCGTGGATGCCGTCGGCCCGGATGACTGCCGTGGTCTCGACCTTCCAGCTTCCGTCCGTGGACGGCACCGGCAGCGTGCCGATCAAGGGGCCGTCCGCGCGGTCGAGACGCAGTTCGATGGCCCCGCCTTTCGCCCCGTCCGCGACGGCGGCGGCGAACGAACGGGCGCCCCGGGTGCCGAAGTCCACGCCCTTCACCTTGATGTAGGCGCCGTCGCGCGTCGGATAGACATTCAGCCCGCCCTCGCTGCAGGGTTCGGTCCTGATGCCGTCGCTCCAGCAGATGGTCTCCGCTTCCTGGCGGACGTAGGGATTCAACGTGCCGATCTGCGGCGCGCCCTGCGGGGTCCACCACGGCAGGAGTTGGATCGTGCCGTCCGGATTGTAGTGGAGTTGCTCCACGCAGACCGAACGTCGTTCATGGTGCTGCTCGGTCAGGGCAAAGTTCAGCGCGTAGTTGAAGCCGAAGACGTAGGACCGGCCCTTGTAGTCGATGATCCCCGGGTGGTTCCCGGAGGAATGCCGGTCGGGCTTCATGATGTATCCCTGGTAGATCCAGGGACCGGTCGGGTGGTCGCTCATGGCATACCCGATGCCTTCGGGACAGCAGGTGGAGGCATAGGCCATGTAATAATGGCCCTGTCGGCGATAGAACCAGGGGCCTTCCTGGTAATGCTTCGGTGCCGGCACCTCCGTGATGGCGCCCGCATAGGAAATCATGTCCCGGTTGAGCTTCACATACCAGAGGTGCGGATTGCCCCAGTAGAGGTAGGCCTGACCGTCGTTGTCGACGAAGACCGTCGGGTCGATGTAACCGACCGCCCGGTGGATGAGGGGATGACCGAGCGCGTCCTTGAACGGCCCGAAAGGGGAGTCCGCCACGGCCACGGCGATGACATTGTTGGGCCAGCCCTTCACGGTGATCGGGACGTACAGGTAGAACTTGCCGTCGCGCTCGATGACCTGGGGCGCCCAGGCCCCGTGATGCTGCACCGCCCACGGGAAGGTCTTCAGCGAGGCGACCACCCCGTGATCCGTCCAGTTCACCATGTCGGTCGTGGTGTAGCATTTCCAGTTCAGCATATGGAACTTGCCCATGCCGGGAGGCGCGTCGTCCTCGTCATGACTGGTGTAGAGGTACACCGTGCCATGATAGACCAGGGGGGCGGGATCGGCGGTGAAGCAGGTCTGCACGATGGGGTTGTCCGCCAGACAGCGGGTTCCGGCGAAGGTGGCGGTGCCCACGACCACGCCGATGACGGCTTTCAGTATCCGGGATTCTATCGCTCTCATATCGATGGTGCGGCCTGCTCTCCGTGAGAAGGGGTCATGGCTTGACTCTTGACAGAGCACGCTGGAAGTCGCGCTGGCTGTCGTCGTTGCGGAGGCGGAATCGGCGTACGTACTGGCTGACGCTGGCCGGCTCTCCCATGCCCAACCGGCGGGCCAGCCAGCCGTTCGAGACGGACGTGGTGAGTTTCAGGGCGGCGGCCAGCGCCACCTTTCCGGGGTCCGACCTCTTGGCGGGCAGCCCGTCGAGACGCATTCCCAGGGCCTTGGCGGCTACCTGGAGCTTCGTCTCCCAAAGCTCCTCCCGGACTTGCCGGCAGGCTGCCCCGTCGGCGCCCAGGAGGGCAAAACGGTCCGAGTCGGCGGCTTGGTCGCTCAGGGACTGGTGCAGGTCCTTGCGGAAGGCTTCGGTCCCGAGGGCCCAGCCGCGGCTGAGCCGGCCGAACTTCTCCTGGCGCAGGCTGGCCTCCTCTTCGGCCGCGACTCCGAGGTAGCGAAGGTAGTTGCGCCAGCCCACGGGCGTGTCCGCCAGTCCGCCGCTTTCACCGAGCACGGTGCGGGGTTCCAGCCACCGCGGCCGGGAGCGCCCACTGAAACGGGGGAGACTGCTCCAGCGGTATTCCAGCAGGCGTTCGACCGGGACGATCTTCGCCCGCACGGGATTGAGATGGATGTAATGGCAGACCTGCGCCAGGGTCGGACCCGGCTCCACGTGCAGGGCCTTGTATCGCCCCTGAAACGGCCGGCCGGTCTCCCCGCGCAGCCGGTTGAACCGGGCCGCCCAGGTCGCCTGCAGCCAGCGCATGCCCTCGCTCAGGTTCGGCTCGGTGAGTTCCACCGCCAGGTGGAAGTGGTTTCGCATGACCACATAGGCGTGAAGCCTCCACGAAAAGCGCCCGGCCGCCTCGCCCAGGCAGGACTCGAAGGATTCCGCCGCACCCTTGCCGGCAAAGAGGTTTCGGCGGTAGTTGCCCCGATTGATGACGTGGTAGCAGGCGCCGGCATATTCGAGTCTGAGCTTCCGGGCCATGGGCGCCAGCGAGCCGCGGTAATCGTGATCTGTCAAGAGTCAAGCCATGACCCTGTCCGCAGCCTGGTCAAGAGTCAAGCCATGACCCTGTCCGCAGCTCTTCTGTCCGCAGCTCTCGCAGCCTGCGCCAAAACCGTCGACAGAACCAGACGCTTGGGTAGATACACCTCGACGTGAATTCTGCAGATTTGCGACGGCGGCAGGGAAAGGTACTTTGAAACCTGCTCCGACGGAGACGGCATGCCGGATGGATCCATCGACGCTTCGGCGGCGTTCACCCGGTTGGTTCCTCAAAGCGCAGTAATGCACCCAATGAAGAAACTCCCCATTTTTCTTGCGACGTTCCTGCTGGCCGGTGCGACGGGGCGGGCGACGGCCATCAAGGTCAGTTCGCCGGACGGCCACGTGGCGGTCGTGGTGACCGACACCGGCGGGCTGAACTATTCCGTGTATCTTGACGGCCGCGAGGTGGTGAACCGGTCGCGCTTCGGCATCATCGCGGACGGCGTCGACCTCGGCGCGAACGTCACGCTGAAGCGATCGTCGTCGCGCACGATTCGCGAGTCGTACCCGATGTTTGGTGATCACACGCGGGCGCTGGACTATTGCCGCGAAACCACCTTGTCGGTCCAGACCGCCACCGGCGCCCGGTATGCGCTCGACGTGCGCGCTTACAACGACGGCGTGGCCCTGCGCTCGCGGCTGCCGGCGAAGCCGGGCCGGCACATCGACGGCGAGGCCACGGAATGGCGGGTGGCCGGCGATCCGACGGCGTGGTACCAAACGGACTTTGGCAGCTACGAGGGAGCGTTCAAGGGCACGCGGCTGGATCATCTGCCGGCGGGCGAAAAGCTCCCGCTGCCGATCACGTTCAGCCTGTCCGGCGGCGGCTATGCGCTTGTGACGGAGGCGAATCTCGTGAACTACAGCGACCTCGGGGTGACGGTCGGGCCCGACCATTCGCTGCGCGCCTATTTCCATGCCAGCCAAAAGGGCTGGACGGCGGACGGGGCGGTGGTGCAGCCGTGGCGGGTCACCCTGCTGGCGCGCAATCTCAACGCGCTGGTGAACAGCGACCTCGTCCGCAATCTCTGTCCCCCGCCGGCGCCGGACTTGGACCGCGGAGACTGGATTCACCCGGGGCGCTCGTCGTGGGAATGGTGGTCGAGCGGCGGCCCGGTCTACTCCGAGCAGCACCAGTGGGTGGATTGGACCCGGGAACTCGGCTTCGAATATTATCTGGTGGACGAGGGCTGGAAGCAATGGAAGGACGGCGCCCGGGACGATTGGAGCTGCCTGCACGAGGTGTGCGCCTACGCCAGGACGCGCGGCG
>JBJKRV010000648.1:0-4565 GCA_046704465.1 Opitutaceae bacterium
ATGCAAATTGATTCGGTTTTCATCCGCGGCTTCCCGGCGATCGCTTCCAGCCGCGGAGGGCATCCGATGGTGAGCTTCCGGACCTCTCCATCTTCATAAGTCAGGTAAGGAAAAATACCGTGGTACCCCCAGGTGGTCGGGTACCCCAACCACGGCACGGCATACGCGCAGCTGTCTCCAGCTTCTACCGCTTCTACCCCAAGTTGTGACGGACCCAACGCTTACTCAAAACTGCCGTCGTGGATTTCTGCTCTTGGTTGCCCTCGGTGTGCTTAGCGGGGGCATGCGAGCGCAGGAACACGCCCCGGCGGCGGCGGGGCCGGGAACCGCGCTCGTCGATCGGTTTGAATTCCGATATGGCTTGGCTGACCCGGTCTTGCCGCCTGTCGCCGCACTGGACCGCGTCACGGTGGTTCTGACCCGGAGCAACGGCGTCTGGCATGCTGCCGCCGGCGCCAAGGAGGGAGAAGAGTTGACGCTTGGCGGGGTTCCGGCGGACAGCCGGTTCTCGAGCGATGCCTTGACGGCCGTGGCCCAGGCCGTGGTGAAGTGGTATAACGCTCGCGGAATCTACGGCGTGTGGGTGGCGTTCACGCAGTTGGAGTCGTCTGGCGGGAGGATCGTCGATCGCCGGCCACCGGGCGACCATACGGCGCGAATGGTCGTCTGGGCCAGCCAGGTGAGCCAGGTGCGAACTCTGGCGCGGGGCTCCCGCTTCAAGCCGAAGGACTCGATCGACAATCCCAAGCACCGTTGGATTATCGCCGACTCCCCATTGAAACCGGGGGCGAAACCGGGTGAGCCCGGCAGCCTGTTCCTGAAGAACAAACTGGAGAATTACCTGCGCGCCTTGAGCCTCCAGCCGGGCCGGCGGGTCGAGGCGTCGATCGAATCGGCCGGCAAGCCGGGCGAGGTGGTGCTTGATTATCTGGTGAACGAGGAGAAGCCCTGGCAGCTCTTCAGCCAGGTCACGAACACCGGCACCGACACGACGGGCAAATGGCGGATCCGCCTGGGGTTCCAGGACACCGAGCTCACCAACCACGACGACATCCTGAACGTCGACGCGATCTCCACCCCCGACCGGAAGACCTACGGCACGTTCCTTTCGTATCGAATCCCGCTGCTGCGCCCCGCCCGGCTGTTGGCGCGGGTCTACGGCTCATATGGCGACTATCTCGCCAACGTCGTTTCGCTGGTCGGGCTGCGCTTCGCCGGCCGCAACTGGCTGGGCGGGGTCGAATTCAGTAACTATATTCCGCTCGGGCGGGGATGGGAGCTGAACACCCTCCTGGGCGCGCGCTACGTACACTATGACATCCAGAGCGAGATCAGCGGCTTCACGCTGGGCCAGGGTTATTCGAATTTCCTGATTCCCTATCTCAGTCCGATCATCAAACGCGACGCGGGCTGGTGGTCGCTCTCGGGTGCCCTGAGGCTGGACTCGGCGCTGAACAGCATCAGTAATAAGGATCCCAACACCGGGGTCACGGCGCTGGGACGGATCGGGGCTGACTCCAAGTGGACATCGCTCCGGTGGAACGTCGACGGGGCGCTCTATCTCGATCCGCTGTTCGAAGGCGGCCCCGCCCGGGCCAAACACCTGGCGAACGAGATCGCGTTCCGGATGCGCGGACGCTATCTGCTCAACGGCAAACGGCTGGTTCCGCAGGAGGAGGAGCCGATTGGCGGCTACTACACGGTGCGGGGGTACCCGGATTCGGTCCTGGCCGCCGACGAATTTGTCACGGGCTCGGTCGAGTACGCCTTTCACCTCCCGCGGATCCTGAAGCCCGGCGAACCGGGCAAATTGTTCGGTCACCCCTTCAAGTGGCGGCCGCCCCAGCGGCAGCAGCGGGCGGATTGGGATCTGATCTTCCGCACCTTTTTCGACTATGGCTACCGCCAGGTGACACCGCTCCCGTCGACCTCCGGGCAGGCGTCGAACTCGGGCAGCCAGCTGGCGCTCATCGACCGCAATGTCAGCCTGGCCGGGGCCGGCGTGGGCGTGGAGCTGGTGGTGGGGCAGAATTTCTCGATGCGCGCCGACTACGGCATGGCCTTGATCGGGCTGCGCGACGATTCGAGGCCCGTGGGCCAGCAAATCGTGGTTCCCAAGGGCAACAAGCAGGTGTATCTGATCGGTACGTTCGCCTGGTGATTCCGAACGAGAAGGATTACGATGAAACGCGCGCACGTCCCGATCGAATCCACCGCCCCCGGCATGCCGGGTTTGCCGGCGTGCATTTCACGGACGGGTGTCGGCCTTCTCCTGCTGCTCGCCGCATCCTGGAGCCACGCCGCTCCCACCGGCGGGACGGTGGTCGCCGGGTCCGCCACGATCGCCGCCGGCGGAACGGCGACGACGATCACGGCAGGCAACAACAGCGTGCTGCGCTGGAGCTCGTTCGATGTCAGTCCCTCCGTAGTGGTGCGGTTCATCCAGCCCGGGGCCGACGCCCGGGTGCTCAACTGGATCGGGAGTCACACGCCTTCGCAGATCGACGGCTCGCTGCTCGCCAACGGGCAGGTCTATCTGATCAATCCGGCCGGCGTCTTCTTCGGGAAGACGGCCGTGGTCGATGTCGGCAGCCTCTACGCGGTCGGCGGGTCGCTCTCGCGCGAGGATTACCTCGCCGGGCTCAACCGCTTCTCGGACCTCACCGGCGAGGTCCGCAACGACGGCACCATCCGCGGCTCCACCGTCGCGCTAGTCGGGCGCTCGGTACTCAATACCGGTTCCATCGTCGCTCCCGGCGGATTTGTTGCGTTGGCGGCGGGCAACCAGGTGATGCTGGGCAAGGACGGCAGCAACATCTTTGTCGACGCCGGCCACACGCCGTCGGGAACTCCGCCGGCCGGGACGTCCGCCACGGGTGTGGCCAACTCGGGGACGGTCGACGCGGGGAAGGGATCCATCGTGCTCGCGGCGGGCGACCTCTATTCCGTGGCCATCACCCAGGACGGGAAACTGGCGGCGCGCGACGTCCAGCTTGAGGGACAAGGTGGCGGCGACGTGTTGGTGAACGGGAGCATCGACGCTTCCGCCCATCAGGCCGGGGAGACGGGCGGCCGCGTCTCCGTCACGGGAGAACGGGTTGGGCTGGAGGCGGGGGCGAGAATCAATGCCTCGGGCCCGGCGGGCGGCGGCACGATCCTTGTGGGCGGCGATCGGCACGGCGCGAATCCCAATGTGCGCGATGCCGTGGACACCACCGTCATGCCGGGGGCCACCTTGAAGGCTGACGCCACCCGGGCGGGAAATGGCGGCCAGGTGGTCGTCTGGTCGAACGGAGCCACCCGTTTTGCCGGCGGCATCTCCGCGCGTGGCGGCGCGCTGGGCGGGGACGGCGGCTTCGCGGAGGTTTCGGGCAAGCAGTTTCTCGACATGAGCGGCCTGGCCGATCTGCGGGCCCCGGCCGGCAACACCGGCACCCTGCTGCTGGATCCGACCGACATCACCATCACCGGCGCGGGAACCGACAAGAGCCCGGACACGACCGGCGGCACATTCGCGGCGGGTCCGCCGATCACGTTCGACGGCGGCACCAACAACACGTCGACCATCTACATCGGAACCGGCGCCAGTGACACCAATGCGACGCTATTAAAGGAGCTTTCGCTGGCCAACGTGGTGATCACGACTGTGTCCTCGGGCAGCGGCACCGGCGACATCACGGTGGCGGACACGATCAGCTACAACCAATCCAATTCGCTGACGCTGAATGCGCAACATAACCTCAATATCAACAAGGCGATCACCAACGCCGGCACGGGCGACCTGACCTTGAATTCGGGGAACACGATGTCCCTCGGCGCCAACGTCAGCACGACCGGCTCGGTGACCATCAACAATACGGGCGCGGTGACGGGCACGGGGACGATCACGGCGGGGACGGCGCTCAACCTGGACGGCGCGGGCAACGTGGGCACCAGCAGCGCGCACATCACGGCGGCCACCCCGACGCTGAATCTGGCGACGACGGGCGGGGCCCAGTCGTACGTGACCAACACCCTGGACGGCGGGGTGACGGTGAGCGGGACGGCGGCGGGGAACGGGGCGGTGGCGGCGGTGTTCTCGCGCAACAGCGCGAACTCGGCGGACGCCGCGCTGACGGTGGGCGCGGGCAACGTGGCGGCCTCGGGCACGGGCAGCACGGTGCGGCTCTGGGGTTCGGATCTGACTTTCACGGGCAGCGTCACGGGCACGACCGTTGCCCTGGGCAACAGCGGGACGCTGGGCACCGGGGCGTTCACGGCGACGACGCTGGCGTTTGAGAACAGCGGCGACGTCGGCTCATCGGGGACGCCTTACGCGACGGGATTTGCGAATCTGGACTTCACGAAGACCGGCGGCAGCGCCTACGTCACCAATCAGTTGGACGGCGGGGTGACGTTGACCGGCTCGACGACATCCAACGGGGTCCTGGTCAGCCTTGCCTCGCTCGACACGGCCGGCACGGCGGATGCGCCGATCACGATCGGCAGCGGCAACCTGACCAACACCGGCACGGGCAACTCGGTGAGCCTGACGGGCTCGACGCTGGCGCTGACCGGTGCGCTGA
>JBJKRV010000649.1:0-2555 GCA_046704465.1 Opitutaceae bacterium
CGCCAATGAGGTCGCGGCGGTCCGCATCCCCGCCGGGCCGGCGCCCGGCGGTGTCGTCGTGACCCTGCTGTGCGACCGCGCCGATCGCTACTTCTCCTCCGCGCTGTTCGGGGCGGCCTGACTCGGCGACGCTCAACGCAGAAGGGAGATCAGCCGCGCGCGGCTCCTGATCTCGAGCTTGGGGAAGATGGACTGCAGCTGGTTTTTGATCGTGCCGAGGCTCTTGTGCAGCCGGCCGGCGATCTCCTCGTTGCCGAGGCCCTCGCGCACCAGGAGGGCCACCTCCCGTTCGCGCGGGGTGAGGCAGGAGAGGACGGCAACCTGCCGGTCGCGCTCGCGCGACGCGACGCCGGTGAGCACCTCGCGGTTCAGCAGCTGCACCAACAGGTAGGGCCGCGAGACGAGCGGGTCCGACAGGCTGAAGAGGCTCAGATCGGCCTGCAGATTCGGCAGTTCCGGATGCACGCGCCGCGACCGGATCGGCGGGTGCCGCGGGTCGAGGCCGGCGCGCACCCGCGCGTAATGCTCCTCCATCAGCCGCGAATACGCCTCGAGGAAAGCGGGCGGGAGCGAGAAGACGCTGCGGGGGTTCAGGCAGCGGGCGGCGGCCGCCCCGAGGTTCCACAGGGCGCACGCCTCGAAGGCTTCCGGGTTGGCGAACACGGCCTCGTGGGCGATGTTCACCAGCAGGATGCCCTGGGGCAGCAGGTTGATGAACTGCTGCAGGCTGCCGCGGCAGATCGTCTCCTCCTCGTCCTTTTTCAGGCGCCGGAGGTGGCGTTCGAGCACCGGGTGCAACTCCAGCAGCAGCGCCCGCTCGCCCGCCGTGAACGCCGGCTGCGAGAAGGCCCGCCGCAGGCACAGGACGCTGGTGCGCTCGCCCTTCTCCCAGAACGTCAGCCCGAGCAGCTTGTCGAAACCCTCCGCCCGCAGGACCTGGCGGTAGAAGTCGCTGCGCTGCAGGCGGCGCTTGTCGGGCACGACCTCGTCGAAGCTGTAGAGCTTGATCCCGGGGTTTCGGTCGAGAAAGGCATGGGTGGGCGTGAGCTGGCGCCGGGCGTTCCACCAATCCGTCCCGTGCTGGGATTCCACCGAGTGCAGCGTGAGGGTGCCGGGCATCCGCTCCTTGGCATCGAGGAACAGCGTCGCCGAGTGCTGCTGGGGAAAGGCGGTGTTCAGGAAGCCCTGGAGGGCCGCCCAGAACTCGCGTACGTCGTCGGTGTATTCCATCTCCCGCATGGAACGCTGAAACTGCGGATCACGAAGGCGGGGGATTCGTTCGGTGATGGTCATGGAACCGGCAATGGGTCAGCCAGCGCAACGGCGGCGCGCGAGGGGGGCGGCTGGCGCGCCATCATGAAGGTGAGCGTAGTCAAATCAATCCCGCGGGCAAATGACGGCACGGTTTTTTCGGGGTCGCGGTGGCGATGGAATCCCGGGATCATGACGCCATGAACAACAGTTCTCCGCAAACCATGGGCCAGCAGTTCGGCCGCCGCTCGTGGGCCGAACCCTGGAAAATCAAGATGGTCGAGCCGCTGACGGTAACCGACCGGCCCACGCGCGAGCGCGCGCTGCGGGAGGCCGGCTGCAACACGTTCCTCCTGCGCTCGGACGACGTCTACATCGACCTGCTGACCGACTCCGGCACGAACGCGATGAGCGACCGGCAGTGGGCGGGCCTCATGCTGGGGGACGAGGCCTACGCCGGCAGCCGCAACTTCTACCACCTCGAGGAGGCGGTGCAGCAGTATTACGGATACCGGTACCTGGTGCCGACCCACCAGGGCCGGGGGGCCGAGCACCTCCTGAGCCGGGCGGCGATCAAGCCGGGCCAGTTCGTGCCCGGCAATATGTACTTCACCACCACCCGGCTCCACCAGGAGATGGCGGGCGGGGTCTTTGTCGACGTCATCATCGACGAGGCGCACGACCCGGCGAATCCGCATCCGTTCAAGGGCAACGTGGATCTCGACAAGCTCTCGGCCCTGATCGAGCGCGAAGGCGCGGAGCGGATCGCCTTCGTCAGCCTGGCCGGCACGGTCAACATGGCGGGCGGGCAGCCGGTGAGCCTCGGGAACGCGCGCGAGCTGCGCCGCCTCTGCGACCGGCACGGGATCCGCATCTTCCTCGACGCGACACGGATGGTGGAGAACGCCTTCTTCATCCAGGAACGCGAGCCCGGCTACGCGCAGACCCCGGTGGCCGCGATCCTGAAGGAATTCTGCGCGCTGACCGACGGAGCCTGGATGAGCGCCAAGAAGGACGCCCTGGTCAACATCGGCGGCTGGCTCGCGGTCAACGACGAGGCGCTGTTCCAGGAACTGCGCAACCTCGTGGTCGTGTTCGAGGGCCTGCACACCTACGGCGGGCTGGCGGGCCGGGACATGGAGGCGATGGCGATCGGCATCGGGGAGGCGGTGCGGGACGACCACATCCGCTCCCGGATCGGCCAGGTGCGGTACCTCGGCGGCCTGTTGAGCGATTGGGGCATCCCGATCGTCCGGCCGGTCGGGGGCCACGCGGTCTTCGTGGATGCCCGGGCCTTCTACGAC
>JBJKRV010000650.1:0-2938 GCA_046704465.1 Opitutaceae bacterium
GATCTGCCGGCCTGGCTCGCCGGCCCGGCCGGCGCCGGGCATGTTTCCATCCTGTCCGCCGTGCTCCCCTTCCTTCTGCTCGTGCTCGTGGTCGTGCGGCTGCCGATCGCGAGCCCGTCGCCGGTCTTCGGCCTCGCCCTCCTGTTCGTCGCGCTGCTGGTCGGGCTGGGGTGGCTGCTGCGCGACGGCCGCCTGCCGGCGGTGGCGCTGGCCTGCACGTTCCTGCTCGAGTTCGTCTGGTTGCAGGACCGGTTCGCGCCCGGGTCTGCCGGCCTCGCGCTCGCCTGGAACCTCGGGTTCTACCTGGTGTTCACGGTGCTGCCGTACGCCACCTGGCGGCGGTTCGCCGGGCAGCTGGCGCCGTGGATCACCGCCGCGCTGGCGGCGCCCGCGCATTTCTACCTGGTGTACGAGTCGGTGCACCGGGCCTGGCCCAACGGGTACATGGGCCTGATTCCGGCCGGTTTTGCCCTGCCCGCCCTGGCCGGCCTCGCCTTCGCGTTGCGCCTGCTGCCGGCCGGAACGCCGCGCCGCCTCGACGTGCTGGCCTGGTTTGGCGGCGTCGCCCTGCTTTTCGTCACGTTGATCTTCCCCATCCAGTTCGACCGGCAGTGGATCACGCTCGGCTGGGCGCTGGAGGGCGCGGCGTTGCTGTGGCTCTTTCACCGCGTGCCGCACCCCGGGCTGCGCTGGGTGGGCGTGGGCCTGCTGATCGCGGCGTTCGCCCGTCTCGCGCTCAACCCCGCCGTGCTCACCTACCACCCGCGCACGGCCACGCCGATCCTCAATTGGTACCTGTACGCCTACGGCGTGACCATCCTCTGCCTCATCGCCGGTGCGCGGCTGCTCGCACCGCCGCGACACCGGCTGCTCGGTTCGAACGCGCCCGGCCTGCTCTTCACCCTGGCCGGCGTGCTGGCCTTCCTGCTGCTCAATCTCGAGATCGCCGACTACTACAGTCCGGCCGGCCGGACGCTCACCTTCCAGTTCTCCGGCAATTTCGCGCGCGACATGACCTACACGATCGCCTGGTCGCTGTACGCGCTCGGGCTTTTGGTGCTCGGCATCGCCCGCCGCGTCACCGCCACCCGGCGCGCGGCCATCGGCCTCCTCAGCGTCGCGCTGCTGAAACTGTTTCTGCACGACCTCGCGCACCTCGCCCAGTTGTACCGGATCGTCGCCCTGTTGGTGGTCGCCGTGGTCGCGATCGTCGCCTCGTTCCTCTACCAGCGGTTCCTGCCCTCCCAGCCCCGGCGTTGAGATGTCCCCGCGCCCCCTCCCGATCCTGTCCCTCTTCCTCCTTGCCGTCGTCCGCCCGGCAGGGGCGGCTCCCTTCGCCGCGGCCGACTGGCGGGTACGCCAGGACTTCGTGATCGCCCGCCCCGGTTTGACGCGGGTCGCCCTGCCCGTGGAGACCCTGGGCGCGGCGCAACCCGGTCTGGCGGATCTGCGCATTCTCGGCCCCTCCGGACGCGAGGTGGCGTTTGCCCTCGAGCAGGATCGAACCCTTCCACCGGTCGTCGTGACTCCGCGCCAGGTAACCTCGAGCATCGAGGACACCGCCACGGTCCTGATCCTGGAGACCGGCACGAGGGACTTCATCTCCGCGCTGCAGGTCGATGCGATCGTCGAGCGACTTCTGACCCGCGCCACCATCGAGGCTTCCGATGACGGCGCGCGCTGGCGGCTGCTGGTGCGAAATCTGCCGGTGGTCCAGCAGAACGGAGTGCAAATGGGCACAAGGCGCGTGCCGATTCCGCCGGGCATCTATCCGTATCTTCGCATTTCTTTCGGTCACCTCGGCGGTGCCTACGTCATCCCGCCGGGCCTTTCGCTGGTGACCCGGCCGGTGCACCCCCGCACCCCCGTGCCGGTCGCCGTGAAGGTCACCGCGCGGGAGGAGGCGCCGGGGGAATCGCGCCTGACCGTCACCCTCCCCGGCGCCCACGTCTTCCTGGCGGCGCTCACCATCGACACGCCGGAGCGGGTGTTTCACCGGCGCGTTCGCCTGCTCGACCGCGTTTACCAGGACGGCATCGTCCGCGAGGCGACCCTCGCCCAGGGATTTCTCGACCGCGCCGACACCTCCACATCCGGCGCCGCCGCCCCGCTGCGGCTAAGGGTGGACCGGCCCATCCCGGGACGAGAATTAACGCTGGCCATCGAGAACGGCGACAGCCCGCCGCTCGCTTTGACTCGGATCACGGCGGAACGCTGGCCGGCATTTGCCGTGTTGGACGGCGCGGAACCGGGCCGCTACCGGATCTACGCCGGCTACCCCGGGGTCGCGGGCCCCCGTTACGACGTCGGCGCGCTCGTGACGCGCTCGTCCGAACCCGGAGCGGCGGAGATCACGCCCGGACCGCTCGAGGCAAATCCCGACTATCGGCCCGGTGAGCCGTTGCCCGAGATTCCGATGCTGGGGGCGCCGCTCGACGTCGCGCCGTGGGCATGGCGCGCCCTGGTGCGGATACCGGCCGGCGGCGTGCAGCAGCTCGAACTCACCCCCGAGGTGCTCGCCCGGGCGCGGCCCGACCTCGCCGATCTGCGCCTGCTCAGCCAGGGGCGGCAAATCCCGTTCGTCATCGAGCAAACCAGCCTGACGCGTTCGCTGGCCGCATCGGTTGCATCCGCGCCGGACTCGAAACGACCGCAGCTCAGCCGGTGGCAGATCACCCTGCCCGACGCCAGGCTGCCGCTCGCCAGGCTAACGGCCACCGTGTCGACCCCGCTGTTCCAGCGGGAGATGCGCCTCTACGAGATCCTCGAGGACGATCGCGGCTACCAGACGACACGCTGGCTGGGCCAGGCACATTGGGTGCAGACGCCGGAGCGCCACACGGAGACGTTCTCCCTCCCAATCCAGGCATCCCCGGCGGGACGGGTGCTCTGGCTGGAAACGGATAACGGCGACAATCCGCCGATCACCCTGATCAAC
>JBJKRV010000651.1:0-6024 GCA_046704465.1 Opitutaceae bacterium
ATCGAAACCCTTGAAATCGCTCACGATGTATTTTGCGATGGCCAGGTGGTCGTCCCTGATCCCCTGGACGATGCACTTGGCGAATTCGTACGCGCCGTAGTTGTCCGTGTGGGTCGTGTCGCGTTTATAGCCATGGCCCGCAAAGGCGAGGTAGGCGCCGTCCGGACCCATCGTCTCGTAGAACGGAATGCTCATGGCGTGCAGGTCGATGAACGCCACGTGGAGCCGTTCCGCCGTCTCCTTCGCGGCTTTGGCGTAATTCGCCAGGGTCGGCCGCACCTTTCCGTCCTCGGTGAAGAAGCGCCGTTCCATCGGGGAGACGATCACCGGCACGCCGCCGTGGGCGCGGATGGCGTCCACGCATTCCTTGATTTCCTGCGGGTAGGTCGTGAACGGTCCGCCGGTGCCGGCCTTGATCTGCTTCTGGTCGTTGTGACCGAACTGCATGATCACGGTGTCTCCGGGATTGAGCAGGCTGACGATCTTGTCCAGCCGCCGCCGCGCGATCGAGTCGCGGTAGGTCTCGCCCGACTCCGAATGGTTGGCGACCGCCACCTCCGGCTTGAAGAAGCGCGGCAACATCTGGCCCCAGCTCGCCCACGGCTCGCGCGACTGGTCGCAGACCGTCGAGTCCCCCAGCAGGTAGATCGTGGGCACGTTGACCTTCCGGACGGTGATTCCGCAAAGGCACGTCCGCCCGGGCGCCGGTCCCGGGTTGAATTCCAGCGTGATCCGGTTGTCCCAGTCCCACGCCTCCTGCACCGATTCACGCGGCGCCTTCAGCCGCACCTCGCCCGGCTTGATCCCGTTGCGGGCGGCGATGACCGGCGTCCGCGTGTTGACGATGAAGTCCACGGTCTGCACCTGCCCGCGGGGGGTGCGCAGCCGCTCGACCATCAGGCGCCGGAGCTCGGCCTTGATCGTGTTGGTCGACTCGCCGTCGACGTCGCCGAGCGTGACCGTCACCCGGAAATTGCCCTCCTCCGGCACCCGCATCGAGAAATAGAACGGATGCTCGGCGGTGACGAAGCTGTCCCGCAGGGGGTCGCCGCCGCCGCGGTTCACGCCCGTGACCTTGGCGCCAGGCTCGAAGCCGAAGCCGGTGGTGTTCGAGTAGATCATGTCCGGCAACACCTGGGTGCAGCCGGGCGTGACCGGCCCGGGGCCGAAGTCGAAGTTCCAGATCGTGCGGCCGGCGGCGCGGACGGTCGACAGACCGACGGCAAAACCGAAGGCGGCGGCCAGCCATGGCCGGGGGCGAGGGGTGAGGATCATAGGGCGGGGCACAAAAGGTCGGGGGTTGGCAGCCAGCCGTCCAAGAAAAGTTCTGCGGACTGTCCGATTTTTTTGGCGATCCACGGCATTGTGAAGCCTGGAAATCGCCGCGGGCGCAGCAAGCTGCGCCCCTACGCTCACGACATTCAGAAGGTCATTCCCGTAGCCCTCCGGGGCGTTCACCACCATCATCCCGGTCGGGCGCAGCAAGCTGCGCCCCTACGCGCACGAGATTCGGAAGGTCATTCCCGTAGGGGCGTGGCTTGCCACGCCCGGATTCGCCACCGACATCTTCCCCGCGGGCGCCGACCAGCGGCGCCCCACGTTCACGGCGATCCGAACGTCGTTCCCCCAGGGGCGCGCCTTGGCACGCCCGTTCCTCGTCGGTCGTCACCGCCCCAGTGTTGCGGCCATCAGTCCGATCACCACCTCGTTGGCGACGGCGCGCACCGACAGCGAGCGCAGCTCCTTGTCGGGATCCAGGCGCAGCGTGAGCACCGTCGCCGCCCCGCCCGGAACCCGGCGTCCCTTGCCGAAGAACTCCGGCAGCGTCGGCAGGCGCACCCGGCCGGTCCGGAGGTCCACGCGCGGCGGAATCGGCTGCGGCCGCGAGAACTGGTAGTCGTCGATGAAATAGTCCTGGTCGATCGGCCACCAGTTCGTCGGGTTGCGCAGGGCCAGTTCGCTGGTGCTGCCATCGGCGTAGGTCACGACCACGACACCGTTTTCGAGGCGACTCTGCATCCAGTTGGTCGAACCCGCCATGAGCAGGAAGAGCCGCCGCGCCCGGCCGTGCAGCGGCACCGTGACCGCGTCGGGGAAATTGTCCCATTGCGAGGTGAAGATGACGTTGCGCGCCTCGCCCGGACCCGGCGTCGAAAACGGCACGCCGTCCGGCAGTGCGAACTTCCCGCCGTGCTCACCCGCGACGGCCCGCAGGCCCGAGTCGTCGATGTCGGCCGTGGCGTGGACCTCGCCGGCCCAGCCGCCGATCCCCTGCTCGGGAATTGCCAGCGAGCAGTAGGGCGAACGCGGCGCGCGATAGTGCTGCTTGAAGATGTTTGTCACGCGGTCGTTGAAATACCGGACCAAATCCACCGTCTCGTACCGGCTGATTCCCGGCGGCGGCGCGCGCCAGTCGAAGCCCGGGTGCTGCGGCGGCCGCACATGCCAGACGTCCGTCGCGTGGTACTCCCGCGGACGGGATGCACCGTTCCATGTCACCACGATTTCGGCCTTGGTCGTGATCGTTCCCCGTATTTCCAGGCGCGCGCCCTCGGTGGGGCTATCGCTCCACTTCACGGCGACGCCATGCCCGTCAAAAGTCGCGGTCGCCCGGAGGCGGCGCGCCGGAATCTGCAGGCGGAGTTCCAGGGGCCGGCCAAAGCGCGACTCGACCACATAGCGATCCGCATCGCCCTCCCTTCGCCAGCTCACGCTCACATCAGGATGGCACAGGCTCGCGTGGTTCCACGACGGTGGGAAGCCGGGAGCCACCCGCAGTTCGCCGGCGAGCAGATCAGGGTGAACGCCGAACAGCCCCTCGATCAGGGCGCGGGCAAATACCCCGTCCCCGTCGCCAAAATCCCGCTGCGACTCGCGGCGGTAGACGTCGAGGTAGTTCATCGTCCCGACATTGCCCGGGCAGATCCCCAGGTACATGCTCGCCAGCAGGGCGCTTTTCATCAGCCCATAGGCCGTCGCCGGGCGGTCCGCCTCCCAGTAACCGAGCGCCGTGTGGACGTTCTCGGCGAACACGACGTTGTTGACGGACCACGAGTAGGGCATCCAGTCGGTGGTCGAGAGCAGGCAATAGGGCTCGTCGGCCGGCACCCCCGGCCCGCGCACCGGCAGGTGGGGAATCATGCGGTCGACATAGCGCGTCATGTCGAACCCCTCGGCCGGCGTCGGCAGCCCGGAATCCATCGTGGTGTAGAAGGACCACAGGCCGGCGCTGGGATGCACGAGCTGGCGGCCGAGCAGGTCCTTGTACTCGGCGAACATGCCCTCATGCGGGAGCCAGAGGTAGGTTCGCATGGCGCGCGCGATGAGCGCCGCCTCGCGGATGTAGGGCGCGGGATCCTTGCCGAGGAGGCGGGCGAGGCGCGCCGCCATCTCGTTGTCGTAATAATTGTAGGCCGAGGCGTAGGCGACACCCCCGCCCTCGTACTCCAGGTTGTCGCTGGCCCAGATGTCCGCGTAGGCCTCGTACAGCGGCAGCTTGTCCGGACCGAACTCGCGCCGGAACAGCCGGCGCTCCCACGCCAGGTGGCGCACGATCACGGGCCAGAGCTGCCGCGCCAGCTTCAGGTCGCCCGTCCACAACAGGTGCCGGAAAAGCACGTCCATGTAGACGAGGTTCATGTCGTAGTGGCTGTTCGAGAGATCGCCGTTGCTGTGCAGCGCCGCTTCGGACCGGGCCAGATTTGAATCCGCATCGGGCGGTGGCAGCTTCGCCGGGATCGGGTCGGTATTCTGGCGCGCCGCCCAGTAGGTCAGGTAGCGGCGCGCGCGGCCGTGCCAGCCGAGCGCATCGAGCGCATACGGTCCGCGCCAGCCGAGCAGCGCCGTCCGCCATGCGATCGCCCCGTGCATGATGATGTCCTGGGGTCCGTCCCACACCGCGTCGCTCGCCACGTTGAGGGCGACGACCGCGGCATTGAGATACGGGTCCGGGGTGTCGACCGAGACGCGGTTCCGCAGCGCCGCGAAATGCGCCTCGGCGGCCGCAAACACCGCCGGCAGCTGGTCCGGGGCGTAGGCCGGCGGTAGGCGGTAGGCGTCGGTCGCCTTGAGGTCGTGAACGCGCCCGGAGGTCGCGTTCCACCCCGGCCGGCCGCGCGCTTCGGTATAGACGCCGAGATCGCCGGCCGCCGGGGTTTCTCCCGCGGCGACTCGTTGGAGCGAAATGAACAACGGCGCCCTGTTCGCGAGCGCCACGCGGCCGACGACGACCGGCAGGACCGGCGTCAATCCCGCGGACTTCAGCAGCGCTTCGCACGACGACCACCGGTCTGCGTCCGCCACGGCGAGGCGCGAGCCCGCCGGCACGACACCCACGATCGTCGCCGGCCGGCTGTGGAGCGTGAACGTCCGAGGTCCGAGTGTGAACCGGTTGTCGCGACAGAAGGCCGGCTGCAGCTGGAAATACCGGCTGATCGGCACCGCTTCCGTGCCGATGTCGCCGTCGCGCTTGCCGCGCACGCCGTTGACGCCGCCGTAGCCCCAGACGAGGTCGGTTCCCGGCGGTACCTCCTCCGCTTCCACGCGCACAATCAATCCGTCCGTCTGATCCAGCGCCGCGGCCACCAGGCGCACGACGCCGGACGGACCAAGGGCCGGATCGCGGATCTTGTAGCGCATTTCGCCCGGTCGGTAGCGCGCCTCGATGGTGGCCGCGTCATCGAGCCATCTCGTGCCCGTCGCCCCGCTTACGCCCAGGCGCAGCACGCCGCCCCGGCCGGGCAGGTAGAGCGAGAATTGGGGCTTGTCCCCGGCATCCACGCGGAACGCCGTGTTGCCGCCGTAGAGCGGCCGGTTGAAATACTCCCGGCCGTTGACGATGACGAAATCGGCGCCCTCGGGGCGGTACCGCAGGGGCCGCCCGATGTTGTTTTCCAGGTTCGGCCAGAGACCCCGCGTTGCGGAGATGGTTTGCGAGGGCGCCGTCCATCCCGCGGACATCAGCCCGAGACCCGCCGCCAACGCCAGGCCGAGCTTCCTCAGTTTGTCACGTAATACGTTACAAACGTCCAGACGTGGGCGGGAAATGGAGCCATCGGCATCGCTGTGTTTCGCGCGGTTCCGCGACACCGGCATGCGGGAGCGCAAACGACACCTCATGGCGCCTTGAACCGAATCACCACCGAGCCCTCGTGCACCCCCGAGACGGTCGGCGTCTGCCCTTCGGGGCCGAGCCGATCGGGCAGGTTGAATTTCGTACCCATGGCGGGAATCACGTCGAGAAACGCCAGGCCGGTGACCGGCAGGCGCAGCACCGGCTGGACCCAGCCATCATTGGGCCGGTAGACGCCGAGGAAGCGCCCGCCCGCCTGATGCTCGAAGGTGAGCAGCCCGGCGGTCGTCGTGAATGCGGCCCACTGCCAGTCGCGGAAGTAGCCCTCGAACTCGGGGTAGGTCCAGCTCTCGCCCGGCGTCGTATTGTTGTAGGCATTGTGCCACACCCCCAGGCGCGTGCCTTCCATCCGGTTTTGCCAGACGCGATACGGTCCCCAACCGAGCCACCGGATGCCCCGCATGTCGGACTTGGGGTAATCGAACTCCACGCCCAATAGGTCGACCGGACCGTCAAAGGCGTAGGAATAGTCCAGGCGCGCATATCCTCGCGGCCGGAGGTGCCACACCACCTGGCGCAGTGCACCGTCGTAAGTCGCCTCCACGACGGCTCCGGTTCCGTCTACCCGCGCCGTCAGACCGGTCAGCCGCGACGAACCCGCCACGTCCACGAATTCGCGTTCGTGGCGGCGAAAGGCGAGGAGACGCGGCCCGTTGTGCAGCGGGATGACCTGGTCGCCGAGCCGGACCTGCAGCAGGCGGCCGGTGGGGCGGGCGAATCGGTACAGGTCGTTACCGACCTGAACCACCAGTTCCCTCGACCGGAGACGAACTCTGGACGTGGTCATGGCCGGTGCGGCCGGTGCCGGAAGCGAAACCCGCGGCGGCGCCGACCGACGGGCCGGCCCAAATCGTGCCGGACGAGGGTGGGGAACTGGTGGTTCAGGTCGGTAA
>JBJKRV010000652.1:0-2637 GCA_046704465.1 Opitutaceae bacterium
GCCGGCTCGGCTGCAGTTCATAGAACTGCCGGGCGAGCAGCAGCGCCGCGATGGTCATCGCCGCCGGCTCGGTGATGAACGAGCCGAGAATGGGCCCGAGCGTCAGGATCGAAAGCCACCAGGCGCCGGGAGTGCACCGCCCCACGCGGGCCAGCACCTGCAGACACTGCTCCGCCAGGCGCAGCACCGGCCGGGTGGAGGCCATCGTCATGATCACGACCACGAACATCGGCTCGGTGTAATCCACCTGCTCGCCAATGTAGTGGACCGCCGTCCCCCAGCTCTTGAACCAGGTGATGGCCGCCGCCAGCACGATCACCCAGATGCCGAAGATCACCTCGACTTCGCCGAGAAAATGCAGGATCTGCCCGCCAAAACTGACCTCGTCCACCACGCCGTCCTCATCGACGTCGGCGGGCATCGTCCGCGGCGGCGCCTGCCGCCGCCGCTCGCGGTGGCGTTCCTCGACCTCGTGCGCCCAATGCCGGATCCGCCCCGCCAGAAACGTGTGAATGATCGCGAGCGCGAAGATGATCGTCGCCACCAGATTGACCGGCTCCGCGTGCGCCCGGTCCGCCAGCACCCGCCCCACGTTCGCGACCCCGGCGTCGCCGTAGGCGTCAAGCGGCGTCGGAAACGGCGTCAGCGCGGCATGGTGGGGGCCGACGCCGGCGTGCAACGCCGCGGCGGCGCTCACGGCCACGACCACCGCTGGAATCAGTCGTCGGCGCGTCAGCAGGCGCATGCCCCGACCCAAACCACCGCCGCGAAGATGGCAAAGCCAATCGTACTGATGCCGGAGGGAATCCGGTCAGCGGAACCAGCCCGTCACCATGCTGTAGGCCTTGTCGCCGGATGCCACCAGCTTCCCGTCGGGACTGAAGACCTTGAACTGCGGGATCTCCTGAATGTTGAATTCCCGGGCCACCGGCGAATTCCAATCGATCCTGGTCGCCCCCGGACGGTCGATGTCCACCACCACCACGGCCAGGTTGGCATGCGTCTCCGGGAGCTTGTCCACCTGCGGCGCGATGGCGCGGCAGTCCGGACAGTGCTGGCTGAAGAAGTCGAAGACCGTGGTCTTCCCGGGCGCGAGGTAATCGGCCAGATTCACCGTCCGCCCCATGGCGATGTGGCGCAGCTTCGCCCCCCCTTCATGGGATTCGGCCGCGCGCCCGAGCGGCGCGGCGGCAAGCACGGTGGCGAGCGTCAGGATGGTGATCAGCGGGCGTTTCATGATTCCTTCTCTGCGAATTTGCGGGCATCTACCGGTCCACCCGGCCGCCTGAAAAGTCAAACGGAGCGGCCGGCCGGCGGGTGACTCCGGTTCCGCGATCAGAAGGTGTGGATGAACAACCCGGACCGCAGCTTCGGCTCAAACCAGGTGCTCTTGGGCGGCATGATCTGGCCCGCATCCGCGATGTCCATCAACTGGCCGACCGTGACCGGATACAGCGAAAACGCCACGCCTCCCCGTGCATCGACCCGCCGCACGAGCTCCCCGGGGCCGCGGATGCCGCCGACGAAGTCGATGCGCTTGCTCGTCCGCGGGTCCTCGATGGCCAGCACCGGCGCGAGCAGGCGGTCCTGCAGCAGGCTGACATCGAGCCGGGCCACCGGATCTGCGCCCGGATCGGGGCGGCTGCGGAGGCCGTACCATTGTCCGGCCAGATACATGCTGATCCTCCCCACGGCATCCGGCGTCGGCGCCGCCGTCGTCTCCACGTCAAACCGGGCCCGGACCTTGTCCAAAAACGCGTCGACCGAGTGCCAGTTCAGATCCAGCACGTGGCGGTTGTAAGGCAGGATCTTCAGTTCACCGGCGGGAAAGAGCACACAGAGGAACCAGTTGTAGTCCTCGGTCCCCTTGTGCCTGGGATTGCGCTCCCGTCGCATCCGTGCGACCCGGGCCGCACTCGCGGCCCGGTGGTGCCCGTCGGCGATGTACAGCGCCGGCACGCGCTCGAAGGCGCGGATCCAGTCGCTTCCGCCCGGCACCCGCCAGACCGTGTGGCGGATCCCGTCCGGCGCCACGAAGTCATGCTGGGGCTCCTGTCGCACCAGCGCCTCCTCCAGCGCGGTCACAGCCGCATCATCCCGGTACGTCAGAAACACCGGTCCGGTGTCGGCGCTGATCGTGTCGATGAGCCGCGTGCGGTCGTCCTCCTTGTCGCGCCGGGTCTTCTCGTGCTTCTTGATCAGGTCGGCGTCGTAGTCGTCGACGTGGCAGACGGCGACCAGGCCGCGCTGCCGGTGGTCGCCCATCTGCTGCTGATAGAGGTAGAGACAGCGGTCCGTCTCCCGCACCAGCGCGCCTTCCCGCTCCAGCCGCAGCAGGTTTTCCCGCGCGCGGGCGTAGACGGCGTCGCAGTAGGGATCGGTTCCGGGCGGCAGGTCGATCTCGGCCCGGTCGACATGCAGCAGGCTGCGGGGGCGATCCGCGGCCAGTGCCGCCGCCTCGACGGCATCAACGACGTCGTAGGGCACGCACGCCACCTCGGACGCGTACGCAGGAACCGGCACGAGGCCCTTGAAGGCTCGAATTCGCATGACGAGACTTCCGCGCGGCGAAGATCCGGTTGCTCCGCCCCGGTCGCAACGCGCCTACTTCTTGGCGCCCTTCTGCCCCCGCTTGAA
>JBJKRV010000653.1:0-5022 GCA_046704465.1 Opitutaceae bacterium
GACCAGGGGCCGATGGCCGACCGCTGATGCGTGGAACCCGGCACTTCGCATCTCAGGCCAAAGCCGATGTGCAACCGTCCGCGGTATCCCGCCGATCAACCCTCTCTTCTCTCGTCCTTCCTTTCCGTCGTTCCGCTTCTCCGATCCGAACCCTTCACGAAAACCTGAGTTCCCCCATGAATATGCCCCGACCAGCCCAACCGCGCCATTGGTTGTCGAAACTGATTGCGTGCCTGTCCCCATTGTTCGTCGCCGTTGCCGCCCACGCGGAGGATCCGGCGCCGCCGTACACCTGGAGTCACCTGGCCGGGTCCACTTCCGATCCGGCGGAGTCGGGCACCGCGGACGGCACCGGCGCCGCCGCCCGCTTCAACCGGCCCTGCGGCGTGGCCGTGGACAGCGGCGGCAATGTATATGTGGCCGACTATAACAACTGCACGATCCGCAAGGTGACTGCGGCGGGCGTGGTGACCACGCTGGCGGGCACTCCCGGTGCCTATGGCGCGGTGGACGGCACGGGCGCGGATGCGCGCTTCAATTATCCCCGGGGCGTAGCGGTGGACGGCGACGGCAACGTCTACGTGGCCGACACCAGTTCCATGACCATTCGCAAGATCACGCCCGCCGGGGTCGTCACGACGCTGGCGGGGGCCGCCAACGTCTTCGGCAGCACCGATGGCACCGGCACCGCGGCCCGCTTCAAGAATCCCCAGGGCGTAGCGGTGGATGGCGACGGCAACGTTTATGTCGCGGATACGAGCAACTACACGATCCGCAAGATCACACCCGCGGGAGTGGTGTCGACGATCGCCGGCGCCGCGGGAGTATCGGGGAGTACGGATGACACCGGCACCGCGGCGCGGTTCTATTACCCGTCCGCCGTCGCTGCGGACGGATCCGGCAATCTCTACGTCGCCGATCATGGCAATTTCACGATTCGCAAGATCACCCCGGCGGGAGTGGTGACCACGCTCGCCGGGGTGGCCGGCGAGTCGGGCAGCACCGACGGCACCGGCACCGCGGCCCGCATCTCCAATCCCGTCGCCGTGGCGGTCGACGGCTCCGGCAATGTCTACGTGGCCGAATACAGCGCCTGCACGGTCCGCCGGATCACGCCGGCCGGGGTTGTGGCGACCATTGGCGGCAGTTTTGAGTCCGCGGGAAACGCCGACGGCGTCGGATCGGCCGCGACGTTCAACTATCTTTCCGGCATCGCGGCGGACGGCGCCGGCAACCTCTATGTCGGCGACCGGGATAACCATGCGATCCGCAAGGGCGCGCCCGGCGGCGGCAGCGCGCCGACGTTGACCACTCCGGCCTTCACCAATCTCGGTGCCAACCAGGTCACCCTGACCCTGCGCTCGAGCGCCACCGGCACCGGCTACTTCACGTTACTCGCCGGCACCGGGGCGACGCCGGGCTCGGGCGCGCAGACCAAGGCCGGCCAGGACAGCACCGGCGCACCCGCCCTCCGCTATGGATCGCTGCCGCTGGCGGCCGACACCGACGGCACCTACACCGTGCGCAACCTCGCGGCGAGCACCGCCTACACGGTGTGTTTCACCGCCGACGACGGCACGACGCTGCAGGCCACGCCCGTCACGGCCTCGTTCACAACCACAAACGCCACTGACCTTACCGGGATGGATTGGGCGCCAGTCGGGACAGCCGGCTTTTCCGCCGCTGACGCGACCGAGACCGTCCTCGCGTTTTCCCCGGACGGCACGCCCTACGTGGCGTTCACGGATTATGCCACCGACGGCCAAAAAGCGACGGTGATGAAATTCAGTGCAGGGGCATGGAGTGTGGTCGGGGCCGCAGGATTCTCCGCCAGCGTGCCGGACGACAAATCGATGGCATTCGCCCCGGATGGTTCTCCCTGTGTCGCCTACGCAGACACCCTCAATGGCTACCACAACGACGCCACGGTGATGGCGTTCAACGGCAGCGATTGGCACCCGGTCGGTGCCGCCGGATTTGTTGCCTACGCGCAGTGCACCTCACTGGCCTTTGCGCCAGACGGCGCACCCCATGTGGCGTTTCGGGATGGCGACCGCGGTGGAAATGCAACGGTAATGAGGTTCAGCGGCGGAGCATGGACTGCGGTCGGCAGTGCCGGATTTACCGCCGGTGCGGCCACTTGGGAGTCGCTGGCTTTCGCACGGGACGGTACACCCTACCTCGCCTTTGAAGATTGGAGCAACGGCTACAAGGCCACGGTAATGAAGTTCAGCGATGGGGTGTGGAGCACGGTCGGTTCCGCTGGATTTTCCGAGGGCCAGGTCGAGGGAGTATCCATGGCGTTCGCGCCGGACGGCACGCCGTACGTGGCCTTCAAGTACGACGACCTGGCCCATGGCAACGAAGTGGCCGTGATGAAGTTCGATGGAAGTGCGTGGAGCGCGGTTGGCAGCGCAGGGGATTCTGTAGGTTTTGGACGCTATCCGTCGCTCGCGATCGGCCCGGACGGCATGCCGTACCTGGCTTTCCTGGATGCTACTCAGAGTGGCAAGGCGAGCGTCCGGAAATTCAGCGGCGGCGTATGGACTACCATCGGGTCCGCCGGATTTTCCGCCGGCGAAGCTGATTACACGTCGTTGGCGTTCGCCCCGGACGGCACCCCCTTCGTGGCATATGGGGACTACGCCCACGGCAATAAGGTAACCGTGATGAGACTCGCGCCGGTGGCTACGGCACCGGTGGTGTCCAGCGTGACCGTGCCGGCGGACGGGACCTATGCAGGGGGCGATCATCTCGACTTCACGGTCAACTTCAGCGCGGCGGTCAATGTCACGGGGACGCCGCGGCTGGCGCTCACGATCGGCGGGGAGACCCGCTACGCGGACTATCTATCGGGCGACGGCACGACGGCGCTGGTCTTCCGTTACACGGTGCAGTCCGGCGACTCGGGGGCGGTCGCGCTCAGCGGGTCGATCGATGCGAACGGGGGCGCGATTGCGAGTTCCGCGGCCGGCGTCGCGGCCACGCTTTCACTCAATGGCGTGGGCTCCACCGGCGGCATCTCCGTGTCCGCGCCCGCCGCGCCGACGCTGACGACTCCCACGTTCACCAATCTCGGCGCGAATCAGGTCACCCTGAACCTGCGCTCGAGCGCCACCGGCACCGGGTACTTCACCCTGCTTGCCGGTGCCAGTGCGACGCCCGGCTCGGGCGCCCAGACCAAGGCTGGGCAGGACAGCACCGGGGCGCCCGCCTTGCGCCTCGGTTCGCTGTCGCTGGCGGCGAACACCACCGGCGCGTACACCGTGCGCAATCTGGCGGCGAACACCGCCTACACCGTTTGCTTCACCGCGGACGACGGGACCACCCTCCAGCCCACGGCCGCCTCGGCGTCGTTCACGACGGCGGCAGCGCCGGATTTTACGGGGGCGGAGTGGACGAATGTCGGCACGCGGGGTTTCTCGTCCAGCACCTATCCGAACACGCCTTCACTGCAGTTTGCGCCCGACGGCACGCCCTGGCTCGCGTACCGGGAGGGGTCGGAGCTGGCCTACAAGGCGACCGTGATGAGATTCGACGGCAGCGGCTGGGTCTCGGTTGGATCCGAGGGGTTTACGCCGGGCCGGGCCGACAGCGTTTCGCTCGCATTCGCGCCGGACGGCACACCCTATGTTGGGTTTTCGGACGCCACCAAGAGTTTCAAAATCACGGTGATGAATTACACGGGTGGAGCCTGGACCACCGTCGGCACCGCCGGTTTCACCTCCGACAGCGCCTACCGGATGGCCCTGGCATTCGCGCCCGATTCGACTCCCTACGTCGTGTATCAGGATGGGTACAGCGGTGCTCATGGAACGGTGATGCGATATCACGGCGGTTCCTGGGGCGTCGTCGGCGCGGCCAAATCGGTTCCGGTGCCCTACGGCAATCGGGCCCTCGCATTCGCGCCTGACGGATCGCCGGTGGTCGGAGGCTATGGCACCGGAAGCAAAGCCGCGGTGGCGCGGTTCGACGGGACGGCTTGGAATCTGATGGGTGCCGACGGATTCTCATCCGGTATCGCCAACTATCTCTCGCTGACGATTGCCCCGAACGGAACGCCACTCGTCGCCTATTGTGACAGCACCCTGAACGGCAAGGCGACAGTGATGGCCTACGACGGCGGCACCTGGAGCCCGGTGGGAACGGCCGGGTTCACGACGGGGTCGGTGGCCTACACGTCGGTGGACGTGGGCCCCGACGGGACGGTCTGCGTCGCGTTGAAGGATTATCCGAACAGCGACGCGGCGGTCTATCGGTTCGCAGGAGGGACCTGGACCCCGCTCGGGCCCGCCGATTTTTCAGCGGGCGTGGTTGACGGCAACTCGTTCGCGTTTGCGCCGAATGGCGTGCCTTACATCGCATTTTACGAGGCGGGATCGGACTGGAAGATGACGGTGATGAAGCTGGCGGCGGCGCCGCCGCCGGCCCCGGCGGTGACGAGCGTCGGCGTGCCGGCGAACGGGACCTACGCGGGTGGCGATCATCTCGACTTCACGGTCAACTTCAGCGTCGCGGTCAATGTCACGGGGGCGCCGCGGCTGGCGCTCACGATCGGTGGGGAGACCCGCTACGCGGACTACCTGTCGGGCGACGGCACGACGGCGCTGGTCTTCCGCTACACGGTGCAGTCCGGAGACTCGGGAGCGATCGCGCTCAGCGGGTCGATCGATGCGAATGGAGGCGCGATTGCGAGTGTCTCGGCCGGCGTCGCGGCCACGCTTTCACTCAATGGCGTGGGCTCCACCGGCGGCATCTCCGTGTCCGCGCCCGCCGCGCCGACGCTCACGACTCCCACGTTCACCAATCTCGGCGCGAATCAGGTCACCCTGAACCTGCGTTCGAGCGCCACCGGCACCGGGTACTTCACCCTGCTTGCCGGTGCCAGTGCGACGCCCGGCTCGGGCGCGCAGACCAAGGCGGGGCAGGACAGCACCGGGGCCCCCGCCTTGCGGCTCGGTTCGCTGTCGCTGGCGGCGAACACCACCGGCGCGTACACCGTGCGCAATCTGGCGGCGAACA